>CAMCYZ010000063.1 GCA_945885545.1 Spirosoma fluviale | reverse complement strand
AAGCTATTCTGAGACTATTCACAGCATCTTCTACGTGGTCAGTAAGGTCACTATCGTTTTTGATTGCATTCAAGAAAAACAGCTGCTCTCGTTTGCAGAGTTCGTTGTGGTCTGGTTCGTCGGTGAGGTCAATCCACTCGTCGGGTCTTGTGAAATTATTGGCCGCATCGATATCTGCATAATGTACTTTCAGCGACTCCGTTTTGGTGTGGGCATCCACGTTGTCTGACTGTCCCGCTTTTCCGGCATCTTTGGCTACAATGGAAACGCAACCTTTTGGCCCAATTACGTCTTTTACAAAAAATGCAGTTTCTGACATCATTGGTCCCCAGCCGGCTTCGTACCAACCTACCGAGCCATCTTCAAATCTGATCTGTAACTGTCCATAATTATAGTTTCCTGCCGGAATGTCTTCGGTCATTCTAGCTCCAATGGCACTCACCCACACGGGCCTCGAACGGGTCATTTGGCACATTACGTCTATATAATGTACTCCGCAGTCCACTATGGGACTCAGGCTTTTCATGAGGTTGCGGTGTACGTCCCACATGATACCATGACTCTGTTGGTTGAGGTTCATTCGCATCACCAAAGGCTTACCCATAGTTTGGGCTACTTCTACAAACTTTTCCCATGATGGATGCACCCTGAGGATATAACCAATCACCAGTTTTTTATTGTATTTCTTAGCTGCTGCGGCCACTCTTTCGGCTCCAGCGACGGTATCGGCTAGTGGTTTTTCTATAAAAACATGGCAGTCCGCTTCTAATGCTGCTATGGCATAGGCTTCGTGTGTATCTGGATAAGTATTGATGCTTACTGCGTCTGGCGTGGTTTCGGCCAAGGCAGTATAATAATCATCAAAAAGTGGATAACCACCGCCCAGTTTTTCATTAAGCTTTTCTTTGCTTTTGCCTGGAGACACTATTCCACAAATCTCGAATTCTGGAAGGTTATGATAAGCTAAAGCGTGAGAAGTTCCCATATTTCCACAACCAACAACCAAGACACGTATTTTCATATATTTATAATTTACCGCTAAGACGCTATGACGCCAAGAAATAATTATTTCTCTTTGTACTTAGGGTCTTAACCATTGAAGTTTTATTTTATTTAAAGCCTTTTCAAATTCAAAAGTAAAAAAAATAGCCCAACGTTTCTGTCGGGCTATCAATATTTTTTAAAATATTTTAATTAGTTCTGAATATAGGTTTTATTTCCGTTAGAGTTGATGTAATATCTTCCACCTCTCGAACCTTCATAAATCGTACGACCTTTGGCGTCTTTACCTACGCTTTTGTCTGCTCCAGCCACTTTTTTCTGAGTGCCTTTGTCTGCTTGCGTAGTTTTGGTTTCAGTTGTTTTTGTTTTTGAGCCTTTGTCAACGGTAGTTTTTTCTACTTTCGACTTGCTATCACCTTTGTCGGTGGTTTTTGTAGTTTTATCTACCTTGGTTTTACTGTCTTTGTCTACTTTGGTTTTAGAATCTTTCTCGGTTTTAGTCTTTATTTCCTTATCCACCTTAGTTTTGGCGTCTTTTGCAGTTTTGCTGTCTTTGTCTACTTTAGATTTGGTTTCTTTGGTAGCTTTAGTCTTGGTATCGGCGTCTTTGGTGGTTTTACTTCCTTTTTCGGCTTTTGTTTTCGTTTCTTTTTCTAATTTAGATTTTGGTTCTTTTGTAGATTTTTCTTTTTTGTCAGCTGCTTTTTCTTTGGTTGTTTTAGCAGGTTTTTTTTCGGTGCTTTTTTTAGTCGTTTGTGCACTTACCATCTGCAGTGTTATACAGATAGCAACAAGAATACTAAGAATCTTTTTCATGAAAAATATAATTGGTTTAAATTTAAAATTGAATTGCAAACGAGGAATTAGATGGTTTATTTGATTTTTTGGCGAAATTTACAAATTTTTAACATTATAGAAGCAAACTATGTTCTGACTTTTTCAGGACATGGGCTATGGAGTTATATGAGCATTTAAGAGCTTGCTCCACTTCTTCATCGCTCATCCATCTCAGTTCTTCTATGTCTTCTTCTACTTGAGGCTTCATGTTTTTATCTGAAATGAGCTTCATTGCATACCATTTGGTTTGCTTCAGTACCAGTTTGCCTTTCATTATGTAGGTGTGCCAAGTCGTACAAATTTTGTCGTTCACTATAACGCTTACACCACATTCCTCTTCTACTTCGCGTTCGGCTGTTTTCTTCGATTTTTCGTTTGCCTCGGCTTTCCCTTTCGGTAAATCCCAAAAGCCCAAGCGTTTCATCATCAGTATTTTACCTTCATGGTTTTCAACAACACCACCAGCGGCCTTTATAACTTGAAGTTTATCTTTTAATTTGAGTTTGAAAAGCTCTTCGTTTTTTACCTCGAAAGTCAAGTGTCCAAGTTTTTCGGGTTTATAGGTTTGTGCAAATTCTATGAAGTTAAGTATATTGTTAAAATTAGCGTTTTTTATAAGAATATTACCGCTCATTTCCTTGTATTCAACTATAACCGTTTTGATGTCAAACACGTGGTCGAAATTCTTTGTATAATCTTTAAGGAAATGTGTGCTTTCGGAAATAGTAATGGCTTTGTTGTTGACAAATATGAGCATAATTGGTTTTCAAAAATGCAAAATTAATGGTTTTATCAATTAAAAGGACTCAGAAAGATATTTTTTAATAGTAAGCACTTTATCTATTTTAAAAATTTCGTTACTTTGCGGTTAAATCAGTGTAGATGATTGGAATAATCATCTTAATTTTTAATGGAAATTTTAATAATACTTTTTCTAATTGTACTTAATGGTTTGTTTTCGATGGCCGAGATTGCTTTGGTGTCTTCTCGAAAAACAAAATTAGAAATTGCTTCGAAAAACGGAGATAAACGAGCCACTGCGGCTCTAGCACTTGCCAACTCTCCCGGCAAATTTCTTTCAACAGTTCAAATTGGTATCACTTTAATCAGTATTCTAACTGGTATTTATTCTGGAGATACTTTTAAGGGCTATTTGATTCCGATTTTTCAGAATTTCGAGCATTTGGCACAATATGCGGAGACTTTGGCCGTGTTCATAATCACAGTTATTTTGACTTTCGTTACTTTGATTTTCGGCGAGCTAGTTCCGAAGCGGGTGGGAATGGCCAAAGCCGAAGAAATAGCCATGTATGCCGTTAAGCCCATGAGCATAGTTTCATTGATTACTTCTCCTTTTATTTGGTTGTTGAGCAAAACCTCCGATTTGATTTTTAAAATCATTGGACTTAAGGTAAATGACAACTCCGTTACTGAAGAGGAAATCAAAACGCTGATGCAAGAAGGAGCCACTGGTGGAACAATTGAAGAAATTGAACACGAAATCGTCCAAAATGTCTTTCATCTGGGAGATAGACGCATTACATCTTTGATGACCAATATCAATGAGGTGACTTTCCTAGATTTAGATGATGATTTTGAGATAAACAAAGAAAAAATAATTGACAAAAAGCACTCTGTTTATCCTGTTTGTCAGGATGGTATAAACGATATGCGTGGACTGTTGTATATCAAAGATTTGTTAGGAAAAGATCTCAATTATGAACTTCAGAAATTAGAAACTAACCTTCGAACTGCCATTTATATTCCAGAAAATAACCATGCTTATCAGGTTTTGGAGAAATTCCAAGAAGAGCGTAAGCATTTTGGAATCATAGTAGACGAATATGGCAACGTGGTAGGAATTGTTACTATGAATGATATTTTGGATGCTTTGGTAGGAGATATTTCCGAAACCAACGAGTTTGAGTTTGAAATTACCGAGCGTGAAGATGGAAGTTTCTTAATAGATGCATCCTTGCCTTTTGACGATTTCTTGAACGAATTCGAAATAGATTTACCGACACGAAAGGAATATACGGGTTTTGATACTATGGGCGGTTTTGCATTACATATTTTACAAGAAATTCCTTCAACGGGTGATACTTTCGACTGGGGAGATTTTGAATTTGAAATTGTTGATATGGACAAAAACCGCATAGACAAGATGCTGGTGACTAAGAAAACAGACGACAAAGAAGAATAAGATGAATACCGCTAGAAAAATTGCTACATTTCTATTAAAAACCAAAGCCGTAAAACTTAGTCCTGAGAAACCGTTTAAATGGAGTTCGGGCTGGAACTCCCCCATCTATTGCGACAATCGAATAACACTTTCAGACGTTGAGGCTCGAACATTTATTAAAAAAGCTTTAGCAAAAGCTATCAAAAAAGAATTTCCGGATGCCACGCTTATTGCAGGTGTAGCCACGGCTGGCATTGCCCAAGGTGCTTTGGTGGCCGATTACATGAAATTGCCTTTTGCCTACGTAAGACCTAAGCCGAAAGAACACGGTATGGGCAACCAAATAGAAGGAAAGATAGAAAAAGGCCAGAAAGTAGTAGTGCTTGAAGATTTGATCTCCACTGGTGGAAGTTCAATAAAAGCTGCGGAAGCATTGATTGAACAAGGAATAGAAGTTGTTGGCATGATAGCCATATTCACTTATGGATTCAAAACCGCTGATGAAAATTTCGCTGAGAAGAATCTTAAACTTGTAACACTCAGCAACTATACTTACCTCATAGACGAAGCACTGAAACAAGATTATGTGAAACCTTCTGATGTGGAATCTTTAAAAAAATGGAGAAGGAATCCTGCGAAATGGTGAGAAACATATCTCAGTCAAAAAGCTATAATGTAAAAACCAGGTTGAAAAACCTGCTTTTTGAATATTTAGTACAGCAAATTAAAAATCTGTCAAGATTACTGTTGTTAACAGTCGCCTCATCAGCGTGTTCTTAAAATCAACCAAACAAATCACTGCTCAAATATCTATCACCACGGTCGCAGCAGATAAATACGATAAGCCCAGAATCCAGTTCTTTGGCTAGTTTTATGGCAGCAGCCGCTTGTCCACCTGAGCTCATTCCTCCAAAAATGGCCTCTTTTTTTGCCAATTCTCTGGCCATAGTGGTAGATTCTTCTTGCGAAATATCAAAAATTCTATCTACGCGGCTAGGGTCAAATATTTTGGGCAAATACTCGACTGGCCAGCGTCTTATACCCGGTATGGACGAACCTTCGGTAGGCTGACAGCCCACTATTTGGATATTAGGATTTTGTTCTTTAAGAAACATCGATGTACCCATAATAGTGCCTGTAGTGCCCATTGAAGTTACAAAATGCGTGATTTTCTGTTCTGTGTCTCTCCAAATTTCAGGGCCAGTGGTCTTATAATGTGCCAAATAATTATCAGGATTGGCAAATTGGTTCAACTGTAAATACTCATCGGTCAACGATTTTTCTTCGGCGAAGTCCCTACAAGCTTCAATATTTTCAAGCAAAATTACTTTTGCACCATAAGCCTCCATGGTATCCACACGCTCTTTGGTGGAGTTTGAAGGCATAATGAGCTCTATTTCAATATTATACAAACACGCTATCATGGCTAAGGCGATGCCGGTATTTCCGCTTGTAGCCTCAATGAGTTTCATGCCCGGTTTAATTTCTCCACGTTCCAAAGCACTCTTTATCATGTTCAGTGCAGGACGGTCTTTCACACTTCCGCCCGGATTGTTTCCTTCTAGTTTAGCAAAAATCCTAACGTTTGGATTTGGACTTAGTCTGCTTAATTCTGCAAGTGGTGTATTTCCAATTAAATCTAATATTCCGGGCATAAAATGGCGTTTAATTCAAAACTCAAATTTAAACCAAAAAGTGCATTTTGAAATGTCATTCTTATTTTTTGTTTCTAATAAAATATTTTGTCAAAATCTATAGAAATTGTATTTTTTGTCTATGAAAAGCTTATTTAATTCATGAGGTCATTGTTAAATTAATTTAAAAAGAATATTTTCGCATTGTGTATTCACTTAATCAATAAACCAATTATGAAAAAACTCTTTTTGGCTTTCTCGTTATTGTTTTCAACCGTCATCGTTGTAGCTCAAGGCCCTTCGGGCAGCACCTATAACGCTAATACTAGGTTTGAACAATTAGGCGGAACTTTGCCCACTCCCAATACTTTTCGTACAGCCTCAGGTGCTCCAGGAAAGGATTATTTCCAAAACAAAGCCGATTATGACATCAAAGCCGAGCTAGATGATGTAAATCAACGTATAATTGGCTCAGAAGTAATTACTTACACCAATTTTTCTACGGATGATTTGCGATACCTGTGGTTACAGTTAGACCAAAATTTATTCCAGAAGAATTCTATCAATGCTCTTGGGAAAACAGGTGGATTAAATCCTCAAATGAGTAGCTCGCAACTTAATGGTATGAATTCTCCAAGTTCAGTAAATACCACCATTACGGCTGAGAAGGAGTACGGCTACCTTATAAAATCGGTTAAAGATTTGAAAGGGAATAATATTCCATATACCATCAACGGTACCATGATGCGTGTCGATATCCCTGTTTCGTTGAAACCAACTATTGCTACCTCTATCAAAATTGAGTGGGAATACAATATCACTGAATATTATGGTAGGTCAGGCTATGAGTTTTTCGAAAAAGATGGTAACTATAATTATTTCATAGCTCATTGGTTTCCTCGCATGTGCGTTTATGACGATGTGAGCGGATGGCAAAACAAGCAGTTTCTGGGTCAGGGAGAGTTTACGCTTCCTTTTGGTGACTATAAAGTAGAAATCACTGTTCCTGACGATCATATTTTGGGTGCCACTGGCGAGTGTCAAAATTACACCAAAGTATTGTCGAAAGTGCAGCAGGATAGAATGAAAGAGGCTGCAAACTCTAAAACTCCAATTATTTTGGCCTCCCAGGCCGAAGCAGAGGAAAGGATGAAATTTAAAAGTACTAAAAAGCAAACTTGGGTTTTTACCGCTAAAAAAGTTAGAGATTTTGCATTTGCTTCTTCAAGAAGATTCATTTGGGATGCCATGCAAACGGATGTTTATGGCAACGGAAAGAAGATTTGGAGTATGTCTTTTTATTCTAAAGAAGGCAATCCGCTTTGGGAAAAATACTCAACTCGTGTGGTAGAACATACTTTGAGGTCGTATGGCCAACATACTATTGAATATCCTTATCCTGTGGCAATATCGTGTCACGCTACCCGTGGAGGCGGGATGGAGTATCCAATGATTAGCTTCAACGGTGGAAGGCCAGAGGCAGACGGCACTTACTCTGAAGGCACCAAATACGGTATGATTGGTGTAATTATTCACGAAGTGGGACATAATTTCTTCCCGATGATAGTGAACTCTGACGAAAGACAGTGGTCTTGGATGGATGAGGGTTTGAATACTTTCTGTCAATATTTGGCTGAAAAAGAATGGGACAAAGATTATCCGGCACGCAGAGGTGAGCCACAGGATATTGTTCCTTATATGAAAACAGACAAGACACAGCAAGTGCCTATCATGAGTTCTTCTGACAACATCATGGCTTTTGGGCCAAATGCTTATGCAAAACCAGCTACAGGATTGAACATGCTTCGCGAAACCATCATGGGAAGAGAGCTTTTTGATGCTGCTTTTAAAGAATATGCTCGTCGTTGGGCTTTCAAGAGTCCAATGCCAGCCGACTTTTTCCGTACGATGGAAGACGCTTCGGGTGTGGATTTAGATTGGTTCTGGAAAGGATGGTTTTATAGCGTTGAGCCTGTAGATCAGGATTTGGCCGAAGTGCAATGGTATGCTTTGGACACGCAAAATCCCGAACTTAGCAAAGCCGATTTCAAGAAAATGGACGAGGCGAAAGCCAAAACCATGAGCAAAATGCGTGATAAGAAAGATATTCCTCAGTCCGTTGTGGAGGCCGATCCATCTATGAAAGATTTCTATAATTCTTATGACAGATATGCAGTAACTGAGGCGGATAAAAAGAGATATGAGGCTTATAAATCGTCGCTTTCTGCTGATGATCAGAAACTTTTGGAGTCAGGAATGAACTATTATGTTTTGAAAATCAAGAACAAAGGTGGTTTGGTAATGCCAGTAATCGTACAAGCAGTTTACGAAGACGGAACTACCGAGGACTTTAGATATCCTGCCGAACTATGGAGATTGAATGACGTAGAAATCACCAAAACTATTCCTACAAAGAAGAAAGTGGAGAAGTTTAAGTTGGATCCTTACATGGAAATAGCCGACATCGATACAGCAAACAATAGTTTTCCGAAGGAGCCAGAAGCCCCTACGAAGTTTCAGTTGATGAAGCAACGTTCGTTTGGCCCACAAGGCCTAAACCCAATGCAAGAAGCTAAAAAGAATGATGCTGCGGGGGTTGGAAGTAGTGGCAGAAACTAAAAATTTACGTTTTTGATTTCATTAAAGAGAGATGAGTTTAAGCTTGTCTCTCTTTTTTTTGGTGAATCTTGCAACTTTTCTATTTTACGGTCATCTTTAAACGAAACAATCCTAGTTTGAGTCACGAATATCTAAATGATAAAACAACCGAGCTCGTGGAGCTTTGCAAGGTGGGCAATCCTGTGGCCCAGCGAGAGATTTATAATTTGTATATAAAAGCCATGTTTAATACTGCATTGCGAATAGTTGGAGATAGGGAAGAGGCTGAAGACGTGATGCAAGAGTCGTTTTTGGATGGTTTTATGAAGATAGGAATGTTTAGAGGAGAGTCTACTTTTGGTGCTTGGTTAAAGTCCATTGTAGTTAATAAGTCTATTGCTAAACTTCGAAGCCGAAGAGTGGTTCTAGAAGAAATAGACGACAAGATGGAGTTAACCTTTCTAGATGATATAGATGATGATTTTGAGGAGAAAATGGAGACCATAGAAAAAGTAAAAAAAGCTATTGGTAGTTTGCCAAATGGGTTTAGGCTGGTTCTAAGTCTATATTTGTTTGAAGGCTACGACCACCAAGAAATTGGCAATATTTTAGGAATTAGCGAAGTGACTTCTAGGAGTCAATATATAAGAGGGAAATCAAAATTATTAGAACTTTTAAAAGTAGCACAATGAAATTAGAGGAATTAATAAACAATAACAGAGAGTCTTTTGAAGAAGAAGTTTCTACAGACTTATGGGTTAAATTAGAAAAACAATTGCCCCGAATATCTACCCCAACAATTTGGGTCAATAGTAAAATACTCAGAATAGCTGCTGGTATAGTCATTTTTTTAGGTGTGGGATTTTGGTTTGGGAAATATTCTAAAGATGAGCTTTATGCATCAAAACAAGATAAAATGATTAGTTCCGAACCTACTTTGGTAACTTATACCGAGGCAGTAAGTGAGAAAAGGAAAAATTTGGAGGGATTAATTGAAGAAAATCCCGAATTACAAAAGGCTTTTTTGAGTGACTTGTCGGACTTGCAGAAAAACTTCGAATACTTGAAGTCGCAGTTGCCACACAATCCTAACCATGATCAGTTGTTTGAGGCCATGGTTCAGAATCTTAAGTGGCAAATAGAGCTGCTCAATCAACAAACGGCTATTGCAGTAGATGTTAACAAACACGAATTACTTTAAGATGAAAACATATATTATTTTTTTAATTGTCAGTATTTTGTGTATCGGTTTCGCCGATGCCCACGAAAGTCCTTTGATAGAAAAAAGGAAAGAGTTTAATTTTAATTATACTTCAGCTGGAATAGAAAAACTGGAAATAACAAACCAGTTTGGCGATGTGAAAGTCTATTTTACAACCCAAAAAAGTATTACTATAAACGTGCAAGTAACGGCCAATGCACCTAATTCTGTTCAGTTAGAAGAATTTCTAGAATCTATAAATGTTAATGGCACACGAAACAATGATGTAATAAAAGTATTTACTTCATTAAGAAAAGAAAATTATAAAATGAAGTCTTGGAATAAAGACAAAAACTCAAGTTTC
Organism: Spirosoma fluviale; assembly: GCA_945885545.1. GTDB lineage: Bacteria > Bacteroidota > Bacteroidia > Cytophagales > Spirosomataceae > Leadbetterella > Leadbetterella lacustris. Next base: position 9,188 of record CAMCYZ010000063.1, on the reverse strand, counting down.
AAGATTGATTACAGTGTGTATATTCCTAAAAACTTGGAATTGACGATTTCTAATAGTTTTGGGGAAGTAAGCTTGCCGGACTTTTCGGCTCCTCTGACTTTAAATTTAAATTATTCTACGCTTCAGGCCGCTAAAATATCAAATCCCGACTCTAAAATAAATTTAAACTACGGAGTAGCAAACATAAAAGCTTTACTTGGTGGAGATTTTAATTCAAACTTCACATCTGTCAATATGGGCGAAATGCGAAATGTAAACATGAAAAATAATCATGGAAGTCTAAAGGCCAAATATCTAGAGGATATAGAAGGCGTAATGAACTACTCAGGTGGTGTTTTTGGAAATATTAAGGAAGCAGTAAAGTTGAATGTCAATTACTCTAAAAATTTTAGAATAGAAAATATAGACGAGAAAGTGAAAAAACTAGAAATTTTCTCAAACTATTCAAACATAGACTTACCAATCGGAGAAAAGTTTAATGGTGTTTTTGACATCAAAACTTCTCATGGTACTTTTTGGGTTGATCCTGCATTGATAGTGCATTTTTTCAGAAATTCAGAAACCGATGGTAAGAAATCAGGCTACAAACCTAAGACTTCAAATACCTACCAAGGGAAAATCGGTACCACGTCCAATACTGATACCAAAATACTGATTATCTCTAACTTTGGAGACGTGAAGATAAAATAAAGATTAATATTGACCGGTTCCAAGCATCACAAGCGTGCAAGCATCAAGTACTTCTGTTCCTTGTGCTTCTAATTTTGTTCCTAATTCAAAATTCTCTGCACCAGGGTTAAAAATCACTCTTTTGGGTTTCATTTGCAGTAAAAAATCCTCATATTCCTGCTGATTTTCTTCACTCAAATATACCGTCACGGTATCTATGTCTTTGTCAATATCTTCAAGGCTAGTTTTGATATCTACACCACCCACATTACCCTCTTTTTGTCCGAAAAGCTCAATTGAATGCCCTTTTTCTAGCAGCCTTTGAGCAGCCATTAAAGCATATCTTCCCGGTTTTGTGCTTGCTCCGAGCACCAAAGTTTTTTTATTTGTCATTTTTTAGAATATTAATGTTAATGTCAGTGTTTCACCTTTTCGGATGATAATCAGTTGTACCGTTTGACCCTTTTCAAATTTACTCAATGCCGCCATATAGCCATAAACATCCTTAATTTCGTGCTCGCCTATTTTTGTAATGATATCTCCAGCTTTTAAGCCAGCTTTTTCGCCAGGTCTTCCTTCAGATGCCCCGTCAATTTTTAGCCCTTTTCCATCAAACGAATAGTCAGGAATAACTCCCATGGTTACCTTAAAGCTACTTTTTGCAGCTGATGAATGCGGATTTGAGGTTTTTTTAAATTCAATTTTTGGACTAGCATTCAATTTCTGAATCATATTTTTGATATAATCCAAAAGTAATACTTCTCCTTCATAATTGATTAAATTGGCATCATCTGTAGGTTTGTGATATTCTTGGTGAGCACCTGTAAACAAAAACAAAACTGGAATGTCTTTTAGATAGAATGATGTGTGATCGGAAGGTCCGATTCCAGCTGAGTCTAGTGTATGTTTGATTTTCATTTCTGTTGCCAATTTGGAAGCATTTTCTTCCCAAAACTTACTTGTCCCTATGCCTCCGATACTCACGCCTTTGTCGGTTCTGTATCTACCAATCATATCCAAATTGACCATACAATTGATATTTTTTAGGTCAAAAGTCGGATTATCCAAAAGGTATTTTGAGCCCATCAGGCCGAGTTCTTCTCCCGAAAAAGCCACGAAAATGAAGTTGTAGTTCTCCGTAATTTTATTTTTGGCATAAAATCTCGCCAATTCTATCATTCCGGCCACGCCTGAGGCGTTGTCATCTGCCCCGTTGTGTACTTGTCCGTTCGAATTCGCCATCAAAGAACTGCCTTGGTCGCCCATTCCGAGGTGGTCATAATGAGCCCCAATGATGATTGATTCTGCCTTTCCGTTGTCCACCCAGCCTAAAATGTTGTTGGCGTTTACTTGTGTAATATTTGGTGGCATTCCTTTTTTTGCTGCAAATAATTGTCGGAAATTGCCATTTTCTCCCAATGGTTTCAGTCCTATTTTTTTGAATTGACCAATAATGTAATCCCCCGCTTTGGTCTCGGCTGGAGTGCCCGTTCCTCTTCCTTCGAGCTGGTCTGATGCCAAGTAGCCAATATGTTTTTTGAGGTTTTTGGTCTGGGCATTTATTTGAAATGAAACGAGAAGTAGTAGGGCTAAATATTTCATAAAGGTTGAAGATAGTGTTCTTTATAACTATTCATTTGTTTGAAAGGTTAAATTTAAGGAAATCCAAGAATTTATTTGTGATATATCTTATTTTTGCAAAAAAGAAAAAGCGTATGTCGATGTTAGATATGATGGGAATGATGGGCAAAGTTAAAGATATGCAAGCCAAAATGCTTGAAGCCCAAGAAAAACTAGGGGATATCGTAACCGAAGCCGAGTCAGGTGGAGGCATGGTAAAAGTGACGGTCAATGGCAAAAAAGAGCTTTTGAGCATAGAAATAGAACCGGAATTGCTTAATCCCACTGACGCCAAAATGGTACAAGACTTGATAGTTGCGGCCACTAACAAGGCTTTGGCGGACATAGACGATAAAGTAAAAAGTGAAATGAGCAAAGTGACCGAAGGCATGATGCCTAAAATTCCTGGGTTCGATTTAGGAAATATTTTCAATAAGTAGTTTTGAAAGATACTGCGGTTGTAATCCTCAATTATAATGGTGCTGGATTTCTTGAGCAATTCTTGCCCAATGTAATTAAAAACAGCCCCGAAGCTGATGTAATTGTTATCGACAATGCCTCATCAGATCACTCGCTTGGTTTTTTAAGAGACAATTTCCCGCAAATACAAGTTATTTGCAATAAGGACAATTATGGATTTGCAGGCGGATACAACTATGGTTTGGCTCAAATCTCTTACGAAAATTTCGTTCTACTCAACTCCGATGTAGAGGTTACACACAATTGGCTTGTTCCAATCTTGAAAAGAGCAGCTGAAAATCCAAATCTTGCCGCTATCCAACCCAAAATATTAGATTTTAATAAAAGAGATCATTTTGAGTATGCCGGTGCTGCTGGCGGTTTTTTGGATAAGTTTGGTTATGCATTTTGCAAAGGCCGAGTTTTTGACACTTTAGAAAGGGATTTAAACCAATACCAACAACCTACCGATATATTCTGGGCCACTGGAGCCTGTTTTTTTGTTAAGTCAAAAGTTTTTAAAGACTTAGGTGGATTTGACGAACGTTTTTTTGCACACATGGAAGAAATAGATTTGTGTTGGCGAATTCACAATGCGGCTTTTAGTATTCAATATGAGCCTAATTCAGTAGTTTTTCACGTAGGTGGAGGTACTTTAAACAAAGCCAATCCATTTAAAACGTATCTGAATTTCAGAAACAACTTGGCCATGTTGTACAAAAATTTGCCAAAACATAAACTTTTTCCGATAATCTTCGCTAGGTTGATTTTAGATGGAATCTCTTCCTTGAAATTTCTGAAGGATGGGAATGTAAAAGATTTTTTTGCTGTGGCCAAAGCTCATTTTAGCTTCTATGGCATGCTCCCTTATTTGACCAAAAAACGAAATGGTTCGTATGGGGGTTATCAAAAACTCAGTAACTTTTCGATAGTTTGGAGATATTTCGCAAAAAAACAAAAAACATATACTGAAATATGCTCAAAGTAGGCATTACCGGAGGTATTGGCTCCGGAAAGAGCGTCGTGGCAAAAATATTTTCTACGCTAGGTATTCCTGTTTATGAGTCTGACCAAAGAGCTAAATGGCTTATTGAGTATAACAAAGATATTGTTTCTGAAATAAGTGAGTTTCTAGGTAACGAAGCCTACAACGAAGATGGCAAGTATGACAAAGTATTTGTATCTAAGGCAGTTTTTCAAAACGAAGAATTGTTAAGAAAACTCAATCAGATTGTGCATCCAAGAGTTAGGCAAGATTTTGAAGATTGGGTATTGCTGCAAAATGCTCCTTTTGTTTTAAAAGAAGCTGCCATAATGAGGAGAAATGCAGGTCTCGACAAGATAATTGTGGTCTATAGCCCGAAAAATTTGAGAATAAAAAGGCTTTTAAAAAGAGATACACATCGAAATCTATCAGAAATTGAAAAAGTAATAGCTAATCAAAAAACGGAGAAAGAATTCTTAGAAATGGCTGATTTTATGATAAATAATGATGACAAAGAGATGTTAATACCTCAGGTCATAGAAGTTTATAAGAAACTTATTTCTTAAAACCATCCTTGAGTTCCTTTACATGACCAGCTACATCTCTGTCGAAGTCTATTAAATCGTTAACCGTCTGGATGGCATGTATAACCGTGCTGTGGTCTCTCCCTCCAAAATGATAACCTATAGCTTTAAGTGAAAGTGTTGTAAATTCCTTGGCCAAATACATGGCTATTTGTCTGGGCAAAACCACCTCTCGTAATCTGGTTTTTCCTTTTATATCGCTTACTTTTATTCTAAAATAATCGGTAACTACCTCAATGATTTTATCTATCGAAATCACCTTTTGATTTTCCTCCACAATACTTTTTACCCTAAACTTGGCCATGTCCAAATTTATCTTTCTTCTTGTCAAAGCAGAATCCGCAATCAGTGAAATTACCACGCCCTCTAGCTCTCTTACGTTGGAGTCTATACAATGGGCAAGATACTCAATGACCTCCTCGTCCATTATCGCCTTTTCTTCCTCCACTTTGTTTTGGATAATGGCTATTCTGGTTTCTAAGTCAGGGGCTTGAATATCAGCAGTTAAACCCCATTTAAACCTCGAAAGCAAACGGTCTTCCATACCCGACAATTCCCTCGGCGGTCGGTCAGAAGTCATTACTATTTGTTTGCCGGTTTGGTGTAGGTGATTAAATATATGAAAGAAAGTCTCTTGTGTTTTTTCTTTTCCTGACAAAAACTGCACGTCATCAAGTATTAATACATCCACCCTCATATAAAAAGCCATGAAATCTTGCAGGCTGTTTTCTCTGATGGCGTTTATAAATTGGCTCGTAAACTTTTCAGAGGAAACATAAAGTACAATTTTACTATTTTCTGACTGTTTCTCTATGTAGTTACCTATTGCTTGCACCAAGTGAGTTTTGCCCAAGCCTACACCGCCATATATCATCAATGGATTAAAGGATGTGGTGCTGGGTTTTTGTGCCACCGCAAAACTAGCAGCTCTTGCCAATCGATTACAGTCGCCTTCTACAAAATTCTCAAAACCGTAGCTTTTATTTAAGAAAGACTCGATTTGTTTTTCATTAAAAGATTTTAAGTCAAAAGGATTTTTCTGTGTCGGCGGAACCGCAGCTGGAGCTGATTGTGCTTTTTGTTGGTTTCCGTTTGAAACACTGACTGCAGGTTTCGGAGCACCGCGATCTATTATGATGGTATATTCAAGTTGGCCATCTTTACCAATTGCGTAATCAAGAGCCTTTCTTAAAATTTTTACATAATTATCTTCAAGCCATTCATAAAAAAACTGGCTAGGAACTTGGATGATGAGACGCTTGTTAATTAGCTTGTACGGAATGATGGGTTCAAACCATGTTTTATAGCTTTGTTCGGTCACGTTCTCACGGATAACCGCAAGGCAGTCACGCCAAACTTTTGATACATCATTTTGAACTATGCTTTCCAATTTCTGTTTTATTAATTTTTTCTTAAGTGTTATTTTTTGGGCTACAAATGTAGAAAAAAAAAAGCAGGGCATTAGATTTTTTTTTACCAAAACCAGACTATCTTGAATTAATACAAATCAGTTGCAGAGTCTTGCCTGAAATCCTTAAAGGCTTCTTTGAAAAATTAAATTTGTAAATAAAGTATTCATCCCAAAAGCATGATTAATTTTGTGTTTGTTTTCGAAAACAATATATAATTTCGATGTTTTTTCGATTTTGAATTTTTAAAATAATCACAAATGATTTTAAAAAAATATGCCGTAAGTTATGTTCTATTTATTGTACTTTTTTTAGTTAAACTTTCTCCATTACAGCATGTTTTGCATGATAAAATTTGGGTCATTTTTGCTTTTTTTGTGGCTTTAGATTTCCTCGTAAAAATATTGGTGGAGCAAGGAATGGCTAAAAAAAGAGAAAATTTTATTCAATTTTACCTTACATCGGTGGTTTTGAGGTTTATATTACTATTGGTTTTTATGGGATTTGGCTTGTTCAGGTACAAAGAAAATCAGAATCTATTCGTGCTTAATGTTTTTGTATTATATTTATTTTTTACAATTTTTGAAATTTCAATTTTACTTAGTAAATTGCGTCGTTTTTGAAAATGATATCTTTTAATAAAGAGTTTATAAAAGTACTATTTATGTTTAAATGTGTTTATACCTTAGTTTTTTGTATTATTATCGGCATTTCGCCTTCTTTTTCTCAACATACTGAAGAGCATGTTGCAGAAACTAATGCTGTTCATGAAGAAGAGAAATTTGATATTGGCGGCATGATTATGCACCATATAGCTGACGAACACGGGTGGGAGTTCACACACGGAGTTAAACTGCCGCTTCCAATTATACTTTACACCTCTGACAGGGGTTTAGAGATTTTCTCCTCGAGTAGATTAGACCACGCCCAGGTTTACAATGATTACAAGAATGAGCATGAGCATATAGTTAGAGTGAATGCAGACGGTACGGTTAACGAAGCCGTACATCCGATGGATTTCTCTATAACCAAGAATGTAGCTACCCTCATGTTGGGTGCATTAATTCTAATCTTGATATTTACATCTGTATCAAAAGGATATGTTAAAAACAAGGGGAAAGCCCCAAAAGGTATTCAGTCGTTCCTTGAGCCATTGATAGTTTACATGAGAGACGAAGTTGTTAAACCTTCTATTGGTAAAAACTACGGAAAATATTTTCCATACCTTCTAACTTTGTTTTTCTTTATCTTTATCAATAACCTTCTGGGCTTATTGCCAGGTGGTGCTAACTTAACAGGAAATATCGCTATTACTTTGGTTTTGGCTCTGATTACATTCTTGATAACCAACTTAAGTGCCAACAAATATTATTGGAAACACATATTGTTGCCTAATACACCAAAATGGATGTGGGTTATTATGATTCCTGTAGAGGTAGTTGGTGTTTTAATGAAACCACTATCTTTAATGATACGTCTTTTTGCCAATATCACTGCGGGTCACATTATTATGTTGAGTTTGTTTGGTTTGATATTTATTTTTAAGAGTTGGGCTGTTGCACCGGCAATCAGCATATTTGCGTTATTCATGAGTGCTATTGAGCTACTTGTGGCATTTTTGCAAGCATTTATTTTTACATTACTTACGTCGATGTATATCGGTAGTGCTATTGAAGAGCACCACGCCGAGGAGCACCATTGAGCTATTAAAACTATTCCTCTTTATTCCCCGTATAAAGAGGTTAATTACAAATCATCTTCGGAGGGGGGAAGAAAATAAAAAAATAAAATTATGTCTTTATTGAACATTATTTTACAAGCAGCGGCAGACGGTAAAGGTCTTGCTGTAATGGGAGCAGGTATTGGTGCAGGTCTTGCAGCTATTGGTGCAGGTCTTGGTATCGGTAGAATCGGTGGAAGTGCAATGGAAGGTGTTGCTCGTCAACCTGAGGCAGCTGGAAAAATCCAATCAATGATGATCATCATCGCTGCCTTGATCGAGGCTGTGGCTCTTTTTGCTGCTGTAATTTGTCTTTTGATTTCTTTCAAAATGGCTTAATCCGTTTTAGGAATCTACATTCCCAGCATTATTCACATTAGGTGTTAATGTTGGGATTCTTTTGAATTTAAATTTATTATTTATAATTGTACAAAAATGATTTTATTAGATAACGCATTGTTGAACCCTAGTCCCGGTCTTATTTTTTGGCAACTAGTAGTTTTTGGTTCATTGGTATTTATCCTATGGAAGTTTGCATGGAAAGGTATCCTTTCGGCCTTAAAAGAAAGAGAAGGCGAGATAGAGGGTGCCTTGCGAATGGCTGAGGAAACTAGAGCCGAAATGGCTAAGCTGAAGTCAGATAATGATAAACTTGTAGCAGAAGCCAAAAAGGAGAGAGATTTTATAATCAAAGAGGCCAAAGAAGCTTCTGATAAAATGATAGCTGAAGCAAAAGAAAGAGCTATAGAACAAGGAAACAAAATAATGGAAGACGCTCGTGAGGTTATGAACCAAGAAAGAGTGAAAATGATGAGCCAAATCAAGAAAGATGTGGCTACTCTTTCAATAGAGATTGCTGAAAAGGTAATCCGTAAAGAACTTTCTGATAAGGCCACTCAGCAGTCATTTGTTAGTGAGCTTGTAGCAGACGCAAAATTGAATTAATACCTCAGTCATTTATTTGATTGAAAATTTTTTAATAAAAGTATGTCAGAATCAATAGTTGCCTATCGTTATGCCAAAGCCTTAATAGACTTGGCAAATCAGCAAGGCGTAGTGAATGAAGTAAATAAAGACATGTCGTTTTTTGAGGCGATATGTGATGAGAACCCTAATTTTGTGGCTGTAATGGCCAATCCAATTGTTAGGCACGACAAGAAGTTGACTATTTTGAAAAAAATATTCGAAAATAATGTTAACAATGTGACCTTCTCAATTTTTAACGTCTTAACTAAGAAGAACAGAGAGAAACTCATTTATCCAATTGCGAAAGAATTTCAGAAATTGTATAATATTCAAACTGGCGTTCAAATAGTGCAGATTTCATCATCAGTAGCATTGACAGAAGCACAAAAGGCAGAATTTGCTAAGCTAGTTTCTAACGCTATAAGCAAGCAAGTGCTGATAGAAGAAAGCGTTGATGAGAACTTAATCGGTGGTTATGTTTTAAGAGTAGGTGATACACAAATTGACACCTCAGTTAAAAAGAAACTTAATGAACTGAAATTGGCACTATCCTAATTAAGAATTAGTTTTCATGGCTATAAAAGTTGAGAAAGGCCTCCGTTGTTTCGGAGGTTTTTTCTTTTTTATGGGTTTTGGTTAATTCTTAATTGTCAAGTTTCACAACGTTGTTGTTAAAATTTGATTATTTTGTTTTTGTAAATTTATTAATTTTTGATGTAAAATTTCAGGTTTTTCTCTGAATATTTCAGGTTTTAAATCGTACCATTTTTGGACTG
>CAMCYZ010000062.1 GCA_945885545.1 Spirosoma fluviale | reverse complement strand
TTTGGTGGTGATATAGGTATAGATTTCGGTAGTTTTGGAGCTTCACCCAATTTGACTTGCCGTTTTGTTGGTATTTTCTTCTATTCTGCTAATGTTGGTGACTGCCGCTTTTTTGTTCGCAAGTTTAATTTACTTCCCATTTGACTGCCCAGTCCTCTAAATTGATGCCTTTAATTCTCTCAAAATGTCTTGTGTTGTTTGTAACCATAACCAAGTTATTGATAATGGAAGTTACGCCTATCAAAAGGTCGAAGTCGTCAATGCGTGTTCCTGCCTTGCGAAGTCTTGCTTTTTCTTGGGCATAAAGGTCTAATGCTCCGAAAATGGGTAAAATCTGTACGCCTGTCAGAAAATTGTCTAATGCCTTTCTGTTTTTGTCTGGGTGTTCGCTATTTTCTACACCAAATTTTAGTTCGGCTAAGGTTATTTCTGAAATAAAACAGTCATCTGCTGATAAGCCCTCAAACTTGTTTTAAGGTCAAACTTGCCTTTCATTTAGAAAATGGTAATATTGGTATCTATCAAATATTTTTTCAAAACGGTTCTATTTGACGGTTTAAAACCCTACTTTCTCGAATTTCTTCAATGATTTCTTCAGCTGATTTTGAGGATTCAAATGCCCCGAAAGCCATTTTAAAAGACGGTTTTTTAGGTTTTAAATCCGATTTTACTGATGCCGTAAGTTTGGCTATCAAATCTAATTTATTGGTAGGGCTTAGGTTATCTAACATACCAAAATATCCCTCTACTATTTTAGAATTAAACGCTGTTGTATTCATATCTTTATCTTTTATTTGCCTTGAAATACGTTATTGCTAAGTTTTCCTTCTTTCCAAATTTTATTGAGATAATCAAATCTTCTGCCACACCCATGTAGATTACTATTATCTCCTTCACTAAGCAAACCGTCATCAAATATATATGTTCCAATGTCGTTTACTCAAGCAAAAATAGGGTAAAAATTTCACAAAAAAACGTTTGATAATCTAAAGAATATTTTGGAAAATACAAGATTAAATTGGGGGTAGCCCTATTAAAGACCTAAAAGGGAAATATTGAGAAAAATTAACTAAACATATTGACTATGCGATTAATAATCAAGAGTATAGGGGTCGCTGCAGAAAAAGCGACCTTGGCGGAGTATTTCGAAATAGAAAATATTTTTTAAGGGATATTGTTTTTATTATCATGGGCTTTAAAACTGCAATTCAGTGAGAGCTTGATAAGTTCTGCCAACCCGCTATTCGGCGTTTTCTATCACTCCAAGGCCCAGCACAATCCCAAAGGAGTAAGTTTTGGTTTTTTGTCTAGATTTACCTTGAATCATAGATTTTTGAATTGGGGATGATGAACTTTCTTTTCATTAGATATCAAAAAAAGCCACTGAGTCTTATTTCAGTGGCTTCTATATTGTCTTAGCGTGCTGCTTTTACTTCCCGATTCTATACAACCGCCCTTGGTCAGTCACTGCATACAAGGCACCGTCTTTGCCTTGGTGCACATCTCTAAAACGTTGATATTCTTCTGTTAAAAGTCTTTCCTCACCTACAACTTTGTTGTTTTTGATAACCAATCTGTTTATATGCATTCCACTTAAACAACCCACAAAAAGGTTATTCTGCCATTCGGGGATTTGGTTTCCAGCATAAAAAGTCATCCCTGAAGGTGAAACAGAAGGGTCCCAATAATAAACTGGCTGTTCCATATTATCTTTTTGTTGAATTCCTTCGCCTATTTTGCCACCCGCATATTCTATTCCGTAGGTGATGGTGGGCCATCCGTAATTTTTGCCGGCTACCACGTGGTTTATTTCATCGCCGCCCCTTGGACCAAACTCGTTTGACCAAAGTTCTCCGTCAACAGGGTTGATGGTTAAGCCTTGAACATTCCTGTGCCCGTAGGAGAATAATTCAGGTCTTGCACCTGACACGCTCGCCAGTGCATTTCCGGGTGCAGGTTTTCCATCTGTCGTAATTTTAATAATTTTACCTAAACTAGAGTTCAATTGTTGTGCTTGAGGACGAGTGCTGCGGTCAGAACGCTCACCTGTACTAACAAAAAGATATCCATTTTTGTCAAACAATATTCTGCCGCCGTAGTGTAGGTTTCCTTTGTGGGCAGGTGTAGCTCTGTAGATTACCGTGGCATTTTCTATTTTCTTTTCGTCATTGCTTAGTCTTCCTTTTGCCACTGATGTATGATTTCCGCCACTCACTGCCTCAGAGAATACCCAATAAACCATCCTGTTTTTCTCGAAATCTGGGTCAAGCGTTATTCCAAGCAACCCCCCTTGTCCATCACTATCCACTGCTGGAAGACCCGTTATTTTATCACTCATTTCGCCTGTAGCTTTTACAATCCGAAGATTACCCGATTTTTCAGTAATCAAAAGTCTGCCATCTGTTAATGAAGTTATGCCCCAAGGCGAGCTAAGTTTTTCGGTTAAAACTTTAAAATTGTACTTCGAAGCAGTTTTTACGCCGTTTACACGTGTTTGACCGACAAACGCAGGCTTGTTTTTAGGCGAATTAGCCTCTCTAGTTTCTACTGGAGCTATGGTACTATCCGTTGCCAAAGCCAAACCTGGCTCGTTTTTAGGCATTCCCGAACAGTTTAATGAAAATAATCCGCTAACGATTATTGGAATAAAAAATTTACGACTCATGGTTGATTGTTTTGGTTTTAGAGAAAACGCAAGAATCTTTTTAATAGTTTAAATTTACCTATTTACGGGTACAAAAAGTATGGCATCAGCAACAAATTCTTTATTTGATAAACTGCTGATGGTCACTTTTACATCTTGATTTTTCAAAAAAATGATTTTACCGAATTCATACCAGTCGTTTTCATTGGTGTCAATTGTAATCTGCTTTTCCGTTACTTTATCACCATATTTTAACACTATCTTTAAAGTTTCTGAGCTATTTTCTCTTTTTGGGAAATAAAGCTGCAGCATATATTTGCCGCCTTGATTGATTTTTGTCGAAAAAATGGCATTACTTTTCGAACCCATTTTTACATAGTCCTTTCCGTATCTTCCATATTGTTTATTGATAACTTCATGTTCTTCAATTGCAGCAAATTGACCTTCAAAACCATTATCAATTAATATTTCGGGTCTTGATCCATCGGCCAATGGATTGCTTTTTAAAAGTTTTTGTAGTTTCGGAACATCTATTTCATGAAGGTTCTTCTTCGAATCTATGGCCAATACTGCGGCCATAGCTGCTGATTGTGCCAGAACCATAAACACGGGTTCCATCCGAATAGAGCCAAACGCAATATGTGATGCTGACAAACAAACCGGAACGAGCAGATTATTGCACTCGCTTTTTTTCGGAATAATAGCCCTGTAGGAAATAGGGTAGGGGTCTAGTCCGCCCAAACCCATTTGCACGTCGCCCTCATTTTTTACTTGGTATTTTCCATTAGAATCTTCAACAACTACCCGCTGCGTATTGTGTGAGTCCATGGTGTAGGCGGCCAAGCCTATGCCGTCTTCCACGGATTCTTGGCCCACACAATGTTTTTCGGTCATTACCACGTCGCTTACCATTCTTCGTGCCTCACGCACATACATCTGTGGCGAAAAATGTTCGTTCTTTACAAATTCGTCTTTCGGATAACCCCATTTTTTCATTTCGTTTCGCAGGTGTTCGGGCACTCTGTCGTCATTTCCAAGAAAGTAGAAAAATCCTTTTATGTGGTTCTCGTGGGCTTTTTGGATAGATTTTCTTTGGGCATAATTGGCATTTGGATAATCATAATTACCGCCAATTAGATTTGTAGAAAAAGGTCCAGAATTATTGATGTCCAATTTGCGGTGAGGCATGGGCTGTATGTGCATCAATGCCCAATTGAGCTCATGAGGCTGCTTTTTTTCTATATATCTTAAAAGAAGCTCATACCTACTTGGGTCGTAATCTTCGGGTGCCGTTATCGGAATCTGGTTCTCTACACTATCTGTCAAGCACATTCTAAAGTTATAGGCCTGGACTTTTTGGTCACCACTGCCTCTTGAAGTAAGTTTTTCTGAACTTATTCCCCACAAAAGCCCACTGCTGGAGTCTCCCTTGATTTTGAATGGGTCTATCCCATCTGGAAACTGATGTTTGTCAAGCATCTGCACACCATTCCAGGTTTCGTTGTATTTTTTATTGTCTTCTCTTCCAACAGTGAAACTAACCCCAGCCATAGCCATGAGGTCGCCTTCGTAGGAGCAGTCTATAAAATATTGGGCATTTACTTCAATTTTTTGGTTATTTTCGTCCAAAAGCTCAATTTTCGCAATCGTATTGTTGCTTTTAGTTACTTTCAACAATTCCTTTCCAGTCAGAACCTTTATTCGTGCTTTTTGGAGGTAGTCATTAAAAACCTTAGAGGTTACTTTTGGCTCGAAAGTCCACTGTTCAAATTTTCCATAATGTTGCCCAACTTTCCTATAAAGGTCTCTAGATAAGCCTGTAATGGCGTATTTGTTTCCAATGTCGGTTTGTCCAAGGCCACCTGTGGTAAGTCCACCAATATGGTCTGATGCTTCCAGTAGAATTACTGATTTTCCTTGCATTTTGGCCGTGTAGGCGGCAATGACCCCAGCCGATGTTGCTCCGTAAATGCAGATATCGGCTTTCATAGAAATTTGCCCAAACAAATTTTGAAGACCCAAAAAGGCAAATAGTGTTAGTGTTTTAATTTTCATATAAATCTTTTAAATCAATCAATGTACTAAATTAAGGTGAAGTATTGCAATGGCCAAGATTTATCAATTTTTAAATTTCGATTTAGTCGAGTTTTCCCAAATTAGCCCGAAATCTACCTCAATCCTAGTGATTCCGTATTTTGGGCCATTCACAGTTTGTATAATTTGGATGGTCGGTTGTACTCACATTTTATTTCGCCTTGGTAGTTTTAGCTTCTTGTAAAGGGGATTGTTGCGGTATTTAGTTGAAATCTAGTTTGTGATTTTTCAAGTGTTTATAATTTACCGCTAAGGCCGTAAGACGATGAGGAATAATGATTTCTCTGTGTATCTAAAGGCTTATTTATGAATACTTTATGTAAGTGGATTTGTTAAAAAAACACATTGTGACAATCTGTTATTATTGAAAAAAAGATTTTAAGACATTTATCATAAATTTAAATAATTTTTTATGACAAACTTTGCCAAAAAAATAAGTTTCTATGCCCACTACAGATTTTGCAATAAATGGCAAAACCTATGCCGTATCGATTGATGGCTGTCTTGTATTTAGAACAGGAAAAGATATGATTCTTTCAAATACTGAGTCCGACATCGTATCTAATCAACCATGATATAAAAAAGGTTACACTGCAGAAAGATTTCTTTCAAACAAGGTGTTTACTTATTTGAAAATTGGTTTAACTACAAGTGTCATAAAATAATATCCGACGAGTTAGGAATGGATAAGTAGGGATTTGCTTTGGAAAAATATCATCATTTTGTAAGTGACAATCAAGATCATTATAAAGTTGTTTCTCGTACACGTGATTTCTTTTCAGTAGATTTCAATTTCCCGATTGAAGAAATGATTCTTATGTTTGAGAAAATCCTTGGTTTTTCTTTAACGGACATTGACCCCAAATAAAAGGAGAAGCTGTGTTTTATAGTAAGGATAAATCGTCCAAAATCAAATGACTATAATCCTCCCCATAGAGATATTTATGAGGAAGTTGATAAAAACGACTACATCCCGCCATTTGTGAATCTTTGGATTCCGATAGCTGGAGTTACAGAGAATACTTCACTCGGGATGGTTCCTGGAAGCCACAAATTGAGTGATGTCGAAATTGTCCGCACCTATGACGGTGGCGTGGTAGAAGGCAATACCTACAGGGTAAGAATGATAAAAGAATGGGCTGGAAGTCATGCCCTAAAGAGAGCTGACGTTAAGGACGATGAAGTTTTATTATTTTCGTCGCACTTGATTCATGGCATGGCCATCAACGCTGAAGAGGACCTCACGAGAGTAGCTCTTGAGTTTAGACTTTTTAAAGTGTAAAATAAGTTCATTTTTCTTTCGGAATTGAAACTGCAGTCTATCTCAAGGATGCAGTTTTTTATGATTAAAATCTCCGAAATAACATTTTATTGAATGTTTTGTTACTTCATTTTTTTGTTTTTCAATTTTTGTGACTATTTTTAAAAAAATTTAAAAACTCTAATTCTATGAATGAGAATAAGTCTTATACCGGACCATTGATTATTATAGGTCTGCTTTTTTTTGTCTTTGGATTTGTGACCTGGGTCAATGGTACGTTAATCGCTTTTTTCAAAAACGCTTTTGGACTAGATAATTCCAGTTCATATTTAGTTACATTCGCTTTTTTTATTAGTTATACTGTGATGGCCATTCCATCTTCTTCGGTTTTAAAAGTCGTTGGTTTCAAGAAAGGAATGTCTCTCGGTTTATTTATAATGGCTATAGGTACAATTCTTTTTGTTCCAGCGGCCAAAATGGAATCATATCCTTTATTTCTTGGAGGTTTGTTCACAATTGGTATTGGCTTAACATTGCTTCAGACAGCCTCTAATCCCTATTTGACAATTCTTGGGCCACGCGAAAGTGCCGCCCAACGTATAAGTTTAATGGGTATTGCCAATAAAACTGCTGGCATTATCAGTCAAAAAGTATTCGGAGGTTTGCTTTTAGCTGGCAGCTCAGTGGCTGTCGGTACAGTTTCGACTGCTGAGCAATTAGACAAGGTTATATTACCTTACATGATCCTAACGGGTGTTTTGGTTGTTTTGGCGGTTGTTATTTTGTTCTCAAAAGGCCTTCCAGAAGTATCTGAAGAACAAGAAGGGATAAGTGAGGCGGCTTCGAGCAAATCTAGCATTTTTGCATTTCCAAATTTGGTTTTAGGACTTTTGGCTTTGTTTGCTTATGTGGGTTTGGAAGTTATTTCAGGCGATACCATCATTTCTTATGGTATATCCTTAGGTTTTCCTGAATCAGAGGCCAAGGATTTTGGAACCTACACACTTTGGTTTATGATGCTGGGTTATGTGGCGGGTATTTTTCTTATTCCTAAATATGTTTCTCAACAAAATTGGTTAAAATATTCTTCTATCTTTGGGCTAATAATAACAGCTGTAGCTTTATTTACAACTGGCTTTACCTCGGTTTTTTGTATTGCACTCCTAGGACTTGCTAACGCTATCATGTGGCCTGCGATATGGCCTTTGGCACTGGATGGCCTAGGTAAATTCACCAAATTGGGCTCTGCCTTACTTATTATGATGATAGCTGGTGGAGCCTTGTTGCCATTGGTATATGGTAAATTATCAGATTTGTATAGTACGCAGTTGGGTTATTGGCTCTTGGTGCCTTTATATTTGTTTTTGTGGTATTATGCCACTTTGGGTCACAAAAAGAAAAATTGGTAGTTCTTGCCATGGATAATCTATGGTTTTTTCTATTTTTGGTATGAAGCATTGGATTTTAAAATCAGATATATGTTTAAAAAGTATTGGTTTGTTTTGTTGTTTTTTGGATTTCAGGGTTTTGCACAAAAAGCTATCACTTTTGAGGATTCACTAAGAGGAAGCATAACTCCCGAACGCGTTTGGTGGGATTTGAAACATTACGATTTGACCTTTGATGTCAATCCTGAGAAAAAATTTATCAGTGGTACCAACATTATCAGTTATTTGGTCTTAAAAGAAAATAAGACCATACAAATAGATTTGCAGTTTCCGATGAAAATTACTTACATCGAACAAAACGGCAAAAAACTTAATTATGTAAAAAAAGGTGATAATGCTTATTTTATTAGTTTGATTGACAAACAAACGGTTGGGGAATCAAATAAACTAAGTATTTCTTTTGAAGGAAAGCCATTGATAGCCAAGAGAGCTCCATGGGATGGCGGATTTTCATGGAACAAAGACGAAGAAGGGAAGCATTTTGTGGCCACTTCCTGCCAAGGCTTAGGATCCAGTGTTTTTTGGCCATGCAAAGACCACATGTATGACGAGGCGGATAGTTTGAGAATGACAGTAACCGTTCCAGACAGCCTTCAGGATATTTCTAACGGTCGTTTAACAAAAATGTGTATCGACAACAAAGGAAATAGAACATCTACTTGGGAAGTGAAGAACCCAATCAACAACTATGGCGTAAATCTCAATATAGGGAATTATGTTCATTTTGGAGAAACCTACAAAGGGGAAAAAGGTGATTTAACATGTGATTATTATGTATTGCCTTACAATCTTGACAAAGCCAAAGTGCAGTTTAAAGACGCCATCAGAATGCTACAGGCATTTGAACATTGGTTTGGACCCTATCCGTTTTATGAAGATGGTTACAAACTCGTGGAGGTGCCTTACTTGGGAATGGAACACCAAAGTAGCATAACCTATGGCAATAAATACAAAAATGGATACTTGGGAAGAGATTTGTCAGGAACAGGTTGGGGAACCAAATGGGACTTTATTATCATTCATGAAAGTGGTCATGAGTGGTTTGCGAATAACATAACTTACAAAGACATTGCCGACATGTGGATTCACGAGAGCTTTACCAATTACTCGGAGACTCTTTTTACCGAATACCATTATGGCAAGTCTGCCGGACAGGACTATGTGATAGGAACAAGAGCCAATATAACTAACGACAGCCCAATCATTGGGAAGTACAATATAAATCAGCGGGGTTCAGGTGATATGTATTATAAAGGAGGCAATATGATACATACCATTCGCCAAGTGATAAACGACGATGAAAAATTCAGACAGATTTTGAGAGGCTTAAATAAAGATTTTTATCATCAGACGGTCACTACAGAGCAAGTAGAAAACTATATCTCTTCGAAATCAGGAATAGATTTCTCCACGGTGTTTGACCAATATCTCAGAAATATAAAAGTGCCCAAATTGGCTCAAAAATTTTCAAAAGGAATGGTTTCTTACAGGTGGGAAAATGTAATTCCCGGATTTCAGATGCCCATAAAAGTTTCGGTTGATGGTGTGGAACAATTTGTATATCCCACTCCCGATTGGAAAAAAATAAAAGGGAAAAGCATGAAAGTGGATAGGAATTTTTATGTGGATTAGGGATTTTACAAGCCTGGTCTGACACCTTTTGACTCCCAGAATTTCTCTATTTTATGTTCCCACTGTGCTTCTCGAAGTGTCTCTTTGAGCTTAAAGAAAGTACCTCTTTTATGTAATTGGACTAAAAATATATCCATCAAATCCATTGTTGCTTTGGCTAAGCATTCAAGGTCTGAATGCGTATTGGAATAAGGCTCTGTACTTTTTTAGCTTATCTATTTTCCGTATTTTTGTATTAAAATAAAATATTTCTCTATTGGAAAAGAATTTAATTCAATTTTTATCTATATTTTCAAAAAGTTTTGAAAATAATATAATTTCAAAAATAACAGTAAGTTTTAAAAATAAAATAGTTTCTGAAAATATCGTTGATAGTGAAATAAAAGCCATTTACATTAAGCCGTTCGTTTCTAAAAATGAAAGAAAATTGTCTTTCGTTTTTAGGTATCCAACGAAAGATGTAACGAAAAGTTTTGAATTTTCTGAAGCCAAAGAGTTGATTGCAGAACTGATGGGCAATCAATTTCTGCAAGCCGACTTATTTCTAAAAAACGCTTCCTATCATTTAATTTTCGATAAAAAAGGTAAATCTAAGTTGGTTAAAAAAGAGCTAGATGCCGAAAGGGCAGTGGCTGAAATGCACAATAAAATCAAGAACAGGATTGTAGAAGATGCTCCATTTTTGAGACTTTTAGGGGTGTTTTCAAACGAGGGCAAATTGAAGTCCGACAAGCAAGACAAGTTCGTTCAGATCAATAAATATCTCGAGTTTTTTTCGCAAAGTATTGCCTCTTCCGAGTTGAAAGACGATTTTTCGGTAATAGATATGGGGTCGGGGAAAGGTTACTTGACTTTTGCCATGTATGATTATTTAACTCGAATTTTAGGTAAAAAAGCGGCCGTGAAAGGCATTGAGTATCGCCAAGATATGGTGGATTTGTGTAATAATCTTGCTCAAAAGGCTGATTTTGAAGGCCTAAGTTTTGTCCAAGGCACCATAGAAAACGCTGAAACGCAGGGGGACAATGTATTGATAGCTCTGCACGCCTGCGACACTGCTACAGATGAGGCCATTTTTAAAGGAATAAATGCAAATGCCAAGATAATAATGGTGGCTCCATGCTGCCATAAACAAATACGAAAACAAATAAACCCACAGGATGAGTTAAGACTTCTTGCGAAGTTTGGCATATTAGAAGAGCGACTTTCAGAAAGTTTAACAGATCTCATCAGGGCCCTTATTTTGGAGGCTTATGGTTACCAAACCAAGGTTTTTGAGTTTATAAATTCTGAACATACGCCAAAAAATCTAATGATTTCGGCTGTTTATAAAGGAATAGACGAAAAAAGGAAAATTGAAAAGCTAAACGAAGTTATGGCCTTAAAGTCAAGATTCGGAATAGAATTTCATTATTTGGAGAAGCTTTTGGAGATTTAAAATGCAATCTGTTGTGCATTTAAGAAATCACAAATTCTTAATTATCTCCACGGTTCTACTTCTTTCCGCGTCTTTTTCTTTTTCGAAATTTATGCCGTAAGTGGTGGGTTGTTTGATATTTGAGTATTTGTTTTTCTCCAAAACATTTTCGCATTGCTTTATCAACGAGAACACCATTTCGTCTTTCAAACCTTCGTCCAAAGCCAAATTGTAGAGTTTTACAGCTTTGGTTAAAATGTCAGCTATCGCTTGTGGGTTTCGTTGCGACATGGCGAGTCTCTGCATTTCTGAAGCTTGTTCTAGTGTCAGACGCGGTAAGAGATTTTTGTTGGGGTCATGAGGATTGATGACCAACAAATCGCTTAAGTGTTGTTTAGCTATTTCATATTTTCTAAAAGCCCGGTAATCTTCAGTTTTTTTCCAAAGATACATGGCTCTCGAACTGTTTTTTATTTGATTTTCTATGCTCAAATTCCCCTGAAACTCGGGTATTTTGGCCAAGTCTCTGTACAAAAAGAAGGCGTCCCAGTAACGACCAACCTTGAAGTAATCGTCCGCCTCTTCTTTTAGGTATTGCTTAGACTGAGCAGACGATACGCCGCAAAACGCTAAGACAATAATGACAGTTGAAAGGAATGGTTTCATTTTGAGTTTTTTGATTTTAATGAATCTAATTAGGAATATTTTCTATCAATAGTTTATAAAATCAATTATGCTGCCAATATTAAACTTTATAACGTCAAAATTGAAAATTAAATTATATTTTTATGAAAAAATGTAAAAGGAATTTAGGTCGAGAGAATGATAAGAGAAGATTTTGTTGCGTATTTTTCAGCGTTTCTTAACCGGCAGAAAATTGAATTTCAATTTATAGATTCCAAATTCTTTCAGATTGGCAAAATTGAAGTGAAGTATTTGGAATTTATTCCTGAAGATTTTGAATCTATAAATAAGCCAATAAATGTATGGAAAGACCAATGGCTTAGACACCCCGAAATAGTAATTTCGAGATTAAGTTCAGTTTTGGGATTAAACCAAAAACTACCCGCTAGAGTTTGTTGTGTCCGAAGGATTAATCAGTCTATTGCTCAAGATTTCTTAAACCATAACCACTTGCAGCAATCTATTGGGGCCAAACTCAAATATGGCTTGTTTTTGCCCAAAAACTATTTCAGACTTTTGCCTGCGGCATTTACGCCTGATTCTGATGAATTATTGATGGCCGTTATGACTTTTTCTGGTTCAAAAAAGTATTATCTGGAGGATGAAATTGTACTTTCTTATGAAATGATAAGGTTTGCAACCTTCAATGGTTTTAATGTGGTGGGAGGGTTTTCGAAGTTGTTAAGATTTTTTGTAAAAGAAAAAACACCCGGAAATATCATGACCTACATAGACGCAGATTGGACTGATGGCGATAATTTCTCTAAATTGGGCTTCGAATTGGTTGAAAAAACCTCTCCACTTTATTTTGCTTTAGACGAAAATAAGAATCGTGTAAAGGTAAGAGACATAAAGGATGCCGAGGTGACGAATTCCGGTAGCTATAAATATATTTTGAGTGAATTTTAAGGAACAAAAAACTGAATTAATTGTCATACTAGGGCCGACGGCCTCTGGAAAGACAGAATTGGCAGTTAATCTTGCCTATGAGTTGAAAGGCGAAATAATTAGTGCCGATAGTCGGCAGGTGTATAAAAATATGGATGTTGGCACGGGTAAAGATTTGGCAGAATACACAAAAGACGGTGTGGAAATTCCTTACCATTTGATTGATAGCTGTGAAGCGGGCGAAAAATACAATGTGGCTAGGTTTCAAACTGATTTCGCAGAGGTTTTTGAACAAATAAAATCAAGAGATGCCCTTCCTATACTTTGTGGTGGCACTGGGCTATATATACAGTCCGTTATTTCTGATTTTTGGAAGATGCAAGTGCCAGTTAATCAAAATTTAAGGGTAGATTTGGAAACCTTTAGCAATGAGTATATCTTTGATAACTTCTCTAGTTTTTTGACGGATTATAAGTTTTCAAGCAGAAAAAGGCTGATTAGGCATATAGAGATAAATGATTTTTTATTGAAAAATTCTGAATTTGCTAAATCAGAATTCACAAAACTGGAATACAAGATTTTTGGCTTAAATCCAGCTTTGGAAACAAGGAGGGAACGAATTTCTATCAGACTTAAAGATAGATTTGAAAAACAAGGAATGATTGCCGAAGTTCAGAATTTGCTGGATTCAGGTGTAAGTGCTGATGTTTTGGAGTATTACGGCTTGGAATATAAATACATCAGTTATTTTCTAAAAAATGAAATGAGTTTTGAACAAATGTTTTCAAAGTTGGAGACTGAAATTCATCGTTTCGCCAAACGTCAGATGACTTTTTTTAGAAGCATGGAAAATAAAGGAATAGCAATAAATTGGATACCTGACAGTTTAAGTAAAGAAGAAAAATCACATTATATTTTGAAAATTTTTTAAGCGAACACACATGGTTTTAAGATTTATCATAGTTTTCTTTGGCTGTAGTTAAATTTTGCGTTGTAAACTTTAATTTGTAACTTTATTGTCTCAAACAAGCAATTTATGGATTACCAAGAATTACTACTTTCAGTGCGGTTATTACCCCAAGTCGACCAAACCAAGCTTTTAAATGAATTAATGGGCACTAGTCAAGAAGAATACTTATCTGTACGGAAGGAACAACTATTTAACAAACAAGTTGGCTGCCCGCATTGCACTTCTAAAAGCTATTACAAGTTTGGAACAGACAAGGGTTGCCAACGATTTAAATGTAAAGGCTGTATGCGAACATTTACAGAGTTCACGGGGACTTGGATAGATGGTTTACATAAAAAAAGTCAGGTGACTGAGTATATTGATTTGATGATTGAGGGTAAGTCATTGGATAAAATCTCGGCACAAATGGGCATAAACAAAAAGACAGCCTTAGACTGGCGTCATAAAATACTTTCAGCTTTAGAACAAGATAGTGGAGACAAAATGGAGGGTGTTGTTGAAAGCGATGAAACCTTCTTTGAAGAGTCTCAGAAGGGTAGTCATACAATGACCAGAGAAGCACGAAAACGTGGAAAATCTTCTAAAGATATGAAAACAAGAGGTATTTCATCAAATAAAGCAGCAGTTATTGTAACCGCAGACCGCAAAGGAAATCTAAATATGTGTGTAGCTACAACGGGCAGAATAAGCAAAGAGGATATTTTTAGAAGTATAGAAAAGCCTCTTCCACAAGATGCAATATTATGTACGGATGGGCATGTTAGTTACAAAGGATATGCAATGGACAACAAACTCAAACATATAGCATTGAGAGGCGACCTAAAACAGTACGTTAAACATGGAGTGTACCATATCCAAAATATCAACAACATCCATGGTCGATTGAAAAAGTGGATAGACAATCAATTTTGGGGAGTCTCCACGAAATATTTACAAAACTATTTGGGTTGGTTTAGAATTAATGAAAAACTAAAAGGATCGGTAAATCAGAAAAAAGAATTAATAACTGCCTCCTTACAGAATACTGATGCCCTAAAACGGTTCCACTATATCGATGTAAGTTATCAATGGCTTTTAGCAACGCAATAATTAACTACAGCCTTTTCTTTTTACTATCCAATTTGGTTTTTGGACAGAAAAGCGTTTTCTTATTTTCTAGTAAACCAGAAAACAAAGATACCGAAAAACTATTGATAGAGAAGTCTAAAGAATTCAATATCAAATTTTTAGAAGCTGGTAATCTAGAGAATTTAAGTAAGTGTGGTGCTGTTTTTTTTCTGGATTTTGACGAATCTAAACTTTCGGTAAAAGAAAACTCAATCTTGATGTCTTTTTTTTAAAATGGCGGTGGGGTGATTGGCACTTACGATATTCAGGTAAGCAATAACAAAAGGATTTGGTTCGAACAGATGTTTGGAAAACTTGAAAATAAAGTGCCGGAGCGTAAGGATTTGGATATTATTCCTGTTCTGGATTTGGGAGAAATGGGTCTCTCTCCACTGTGGAAAATGAATGCCATATCGATTGTTCATCCCAAAGTTCCTAAATATCTCAAGCCTGTTTTAATGAATTTAGAGGGTAAAACTATTTCTTGGTTTGGAGTTTCAGAATTTTCAAACAAGGTATATTACACTTCGTTGAAAATAGATACGCAAAGTCTTCATAATCAGGACTTTTTAAAGTCTCTGTTTGGTGGTATTCTGTCGGTTATTTCTACCAAAAATGAAGTAAGTACCAAATTGGATACTTTGCCCGAAACCACTGATTTTAGAATTTTAAATTTGGCGAAAGGCTTTGATCAAGCAGGCGTTTTGGCTTATTTTTCGTCTAAATATTGCCTTATTCTCACCCAAAATGGTGAATTGTTCAACTATCATACGCTCTCGAAAGAACTTATCTCTTTGGGTTTATTTGATTCACTCAAGGATGCTGTTGCTATCACCGTCGACCCAGAGTTTGAAAGCAATGGCTATTTTTACTTCTACTTCGGTGAAGAAAAAGCGACCGTAAAAAGAGTTAAAATGTTAAATCCGCAAAATGCCGAAATCGATGATTTTAGCTTGGAATCGTCTCTTCCGGTTAAAAATGTTTTTCTGAGCAGGAGTGATTCTGCGAACATGGGTATGCCCAAGTATTATCAAGGCAAGAAATTTAGCCTTTCTAAAGTTGACGGAATTGAAGTGGCGTCTTTGAATAATGACCAAGAAGTAATAGATATTGAGCCATTTGTGCTTTTTGAAAAAAAAGATTCTCTCCAAGGAATTGCACAAAGAGAAAATGGAGAAATGTTGGTTTTGAGGAAAGATGGCCTAAACCTAGTGCAGTATAAATCAGAGAAAGATTTTCCTCCTTTTGTGTCTTTTGCTTTTAAAAATTTAAGTCCAAAAGCACCTTATAAAGTAGATTTTGAGGCAATTACAGACGATGTTTTTGATAAAGAGTGGGAAATTTTAGGTAAAAAATATATGGGGAAAAAGGTCACTCACGTTTTTAAAATCGCGGGCGAGTACCCAATTAAATTAAAGGCGTATAATCAAAATGGTCAAGCTGACTATATCCTCAAAACCGTAAAAATAGGAAAAGCCTCCATGCTTAAATGAAGGCTTTTCCTGTTTTTGAGTGTCTTTCTTATTCGTGTTCTCCCAAGTATCTTTCTGCATCCAAAGCAGCCATGCAACCTGTTCCTGCTGCTGTAACAGCCTGACGATAAATTTTGTCTTGGGCGTCGCCACAAGCAAAGACACCTTCGATTTTGGTTTTGGTTGAGCCTTTTTCCACGATAATATATCCGGCTTCGTCTAATTGCAAGAAATCTTTGAAAATTCCAGTGTTCGGTTGGTGTCCAATAGCCACAAAGAATCCATCTACGGCTATTTCGCTCGTTTCACCAGTTTTGTTATTCTTGACTCTAACACCCGTTACGCCGTCTGTTCCCAACACTTCCTCGGTGTCGGTATTGAATAGTATTTCTATGTTTGGCGTATTTTTAACCCTTGTTTGCATGATTTGCGAAGCCCTAAATTCGTCTCTACGGACCAGCATAGTCACTTTTTTGCAAAGTTTAGATAGATAATGTGCTTCTTCACAAGCTGTATCTCCAGCACCCACAATAGCTACGTCTTTTCCTCTGTAGAAGAAACCGTCACACACCGCACAAGCCGATACACCCATACCGTTCAGTCTTTGTTCGGATTCTAAGCCTAACCATTTTGCCGATGCACCAGTGGCTATTATTACTGCTTCGGCCGTTATTTCTATATTTTCGTCGATGATAACTTTATGTGCCAATGGAGTTGAAAAATCAACGCTTGTGGCCATACCGTAGCGATTATCCAATCCAAATCTTTCAGCTTGAATTCTCAAATCCTCCATCATTTGTGGTCCTTCGATGCCTTGAGGATAGCCTGGGAAGTTTTCAACATCATTGGTGATGGTCAATTGTCCACCTGGCTGCATACCTTGGTACATTACAGTTTTCAAACCCGCCCTGCCTGCATAAATGGCCGCTGTGTAACCTGCTGGACCCGAACCTAATATCAAAACCTGAACTTTTTCTTGTGTCATCAATTATAATCTTTATTTAATAATGCATTTTAGAACTGCAAAGTTCGAGAATTGGCGTCTTATTTCCATGATATTTGTCACAGAGTAACGAATATATTACGAGTTTACTTAGGAATTCGTGGCTTATAAAATTTTCAACTCAATTCTGCGATTCAACTGACGATTGGCATCTGAGTCATTTTTGACTTTGGGTTGGGCTTCGCCATAGCCAATTGGCAAAATTCTTTCGGCCGAAATTCCCTCGGTTTTTAGAAATTCTACCACGGCCATAGCTCGTTTTTTAGAAAGTTCTTTGTTGGTGAGTTCATTTCCGATGTCGTCAGTATGGCCTGATATTTCAACTTTCAAAGACACATTTTTTTGCAGCAATTCTTTGAGTTTTTTAAGTTCAATGTCAGACTCTTTTCGTAGAACAGCCGAACCACTATCAAAAAATATGTTTTCTAGCACTTCTTTTGTCTCTTTTTCTATTTTAGTAAGTAGAATATCCAACCTCTTGCCTTCGTCGTCTTTTGTGAAGTCAAACTTTAGGCTTTTGAAAAAATAGTTTGGAGTTTCTGCATACAAAACATATTCACCGTCACCCGGTAAAATAGCCATATAGTCACCTGTGATAGGGTCAGAAAGGAATTTCGATATCTTTTCTCCAGTTATTTTATCGACCAATTCTATGGTAGTGTATAGTGGCTTTTGCGTTTTTTGGTCCAAAACAAAACCTTTTAAGTAGTGGGTACGGTCAATTTTGTCTGACAATTCTGAAGGTATAGAGAACTGATAAAGAGATACTTTTTCGTTTTTGTCCACAGAATAAAATGCCTTTTTCCCGTCAGCCGATATAAAAAGGGAGAGTTCGTCATCTCCAGTGTTTATGGGGTAACCCATGTTTAGCACTTCATCTGCAAATCCTCTTTTTATGCTGGTCAAGTAAATATCAAACTTTCCCATTCCTTCTTTTCCGTTTGACGAAAAAAACAAGGAGTATCCATTGGCGTGTATAAATGGCGAGACCTCATCATAGTTCGTATTGATGTTTTGACCTAAATTGAGAGCTTTTTTCCAATTGCCTTTTTCGTCTAATTCGCTCATCCAAAGGTCTTTTTTTCCAAAGCCAAAAGGTCTTTCTGAAGAGAAAAATAGCTTTGAGCCATCTGATGATAAACTTGGTTGAGAATCCCAGAAGTTTGAATTGATATTTGGCCCCAAGTTTTGTGGAATAGACCATTTATCGCCCTCTTTTTTTGTGATGAACAAATCGCAACTGCCAAAAGAGTCTCTTCCTTCACAGGATGTAAAAACCATTATTTTCCCATCTGCCGATATGCTGCATGTGCCTTCATTGTAGGGCGTATTTATTTCTTTTGAAATACTCACAGGCTTAGACCAAATATTTTTTTTGTTTTCTGAAATATAAATATTTTCATCTTCAAGGTCATTTCTGGCCGTAAAAATAATTGTACTATTATCGGCAGTAAGTACCGGAAAATACTGTTTGTTTTTGAAATTTAAAACATCTGTCAGCGGCTCGGGATTGATGTTGAGTGGTTTAGCTATGGCTTGAATTCCAAACTCTGCGGTCTTTATTTGTTTCTGTATCTGTTGATAAATAATGGAGTTTTTGTTGGTGTTTTTGAGAGATACGGTCAAGTATTTTTTGGCATCCTCAAATCGGTGATTTTCTAAAGCCCTTGAGCCCAAATAGGTGTAGGCTTGTACAAATTCAACCCCTGATGTGTCTTTTTCAATTACTTTAAGGTAAAATGCTGTTGCTTTTTTCTGATTTCGGAATGATTCGTGGATTTGGGCAATTCTGAAGTAGGCTTCCGTCTTACTTGAGTCTTTTTCTAAATATTTTTCAAAATTTTCCAAAGCGGAATCGTACTTTCTCTCCATGAAATCCTTTTTGGCTTTTTCAAACAAGATGAGTGTTTTTTTATCTTGAGCAAAAACACTCACTGAAACAAAAAGGAGTACAATAAAACTTTTACCGGTCATTTTGAGATTTTTAATTACCGAAAATGTACAAAAATTAGTCCAACTGATAATTTACTACACTTTTTAGAAAACGTTGACATTTTGTTATTATTTTTGAATTTCGAATAGAATATATGTTGAATTATTATTCCTTCTTCAAAGCCTTTCATATTATTGGTTTTGTTACTTGGTTTGCAGGCTTGTTTTACTTGGTCAGGATGTTCGTTTATCATGCCGAAGCTGATCAGAAGCCAAAAGAACTGCAAGCTGATTGGAGGGCTCAATTTACCCTCATGCAATGGAGAGTGTATAAGATTATCTCTACACCTGCCATGGTCATCACTTGGATTTTTGGGCTCTTGATGTTGGCAATCAATCCAGCAATTTTAGACCAAAGTTGGATTAAAATCAAATTGGTTCTACTTGTTTTGCTGGTTATTTATCATTTTTATTGTCG
>CAMCYZ010000061.1 GCA_945885545.1 Spirosoma fluviale | reverse complement strand
GTTTTCGAGAAATTGTATAACTCTGTAATCACTCAAAACGAAGCCTCTATCTCTATCGAGCGTAACTCTCAGCCAGACTACCGCGAGAAATTGGAAGTGGAGTTGGCAGAACTTCGTGAGTCAGAAATGTGGAGAGCTGGTAAAACTGTAAGAAGCCTTAGGCCAGAAAATAACTAAGAAAAGCCAAAGTTTGTGTGTTCCACAAATTTTATATCTCCCGTAGATATTCAAAAAATCCTTGAAGCAATTCGGGGATTTTTTGCTTTAAAAGAACACCAGGATTTTATCGAAGGCTTACAATATGTCCTTTGTTTTCATCTCGTCCTCTTACCAACATACCAACTTACCAACTTACCAACATACCAACTTTCCAACTTTCCAACATTCCAACTTACCAACATACCAACTTTCCAACATACCAACTTACCAACTTTTTAACTAATTTTGCACTCATAAACAAAACCTCTGATAAGATGACAGCATACGTATTTCCGGGACAAGGTGCACAGTTTAGCGGCATGGGAAAGGAGCTTTACGAAACCAACGAGAAGGCTAAGGCTCTTTTTGATAAAGCCAATGAGATTTTAGGATTTGGTATTACAAAAATAATGTTTGAGGGAACCGATGAGGAACTCAAACAAACTAACGTTACACAGCCAGCCGTGTTTTTGCACTCGGTTATTTTGGCTACTACCATCGAGGATTTCAAGCCCGATATGGTTGCAGGACACTCTTTGGGTGAGTTTTCGGCTTTGGTTGCAGCAGGTGTATTGTCTTTTGAAGATGGGCTTAGATTAGTGGCCAAACGTGCTGATGCTATGCAAAAAGCTTGCGTGTTGAATCCTTCAACAATGGCTGCGGTGTTGAACCTTTCAGACGAAAAAGTGGAGGAAGTTTGTGCTGCAGTTCATGCAGAAACCAAAGAAGTGGTGGTTGCTGCAAATTATAACTGCCCAGGTCAATTGGTGATTTCGGGAAGTATTGAAGGAATAAATGTGGCTTGCGAAAAAATGAAAGAAGCAGGTGCGAAACGTGCCTTGGTGTTACAAGTAGGAGGTGCTTTTCATTCGCCTTTGATGGAGCCGGCACGTGAAGAATTGGCAGAGGCAATCAAAAATACGGAATTCAAAACTCCTATTTGTCCGATTTACCAAAACGTAAGTGCTAAGCCATTTACAGACGTAGAACAAATCAAAATGAATATGATTCATCAACTAACGGCTCCAGTTCGTTGGACACAAAGTGTACAAAATATGGTTGCTGATGGTGCAACGAGATTTGTTGAATGCGGCCCTGGTAAAGTTTTGCAAGGCTTGGTAAAAAAGATTTCGCCAGAAGTATTTATAAATTAAGAATGAAGCCAATGTTATTAAAAAGTGAGAATATTTTTTTAACAAATATTCCTAAGTCAATGTTTATCTTATTTGGAATTATTGTACTAGTTGAATTAGTTGTTTCATTTTTCAGATATTACTTTTCTGTAATAGATGGGGATTTAGCACTAATTGTTGCACCACATGAAAATTATGCTCATGTTTTGCAAAACCCTTTTGGGATAAATTTAATTTTGGGCGAGCAAGGATATTCAGCTTCAAACCGTTTTTTCGCACATTGGCAGATATATAAGTATTTTAGAAGTATGCCACTTTTTTTGCAGAATTTCACGAATCCGATTAATAGCTTATATTTATCAAGTGCAATTTTTAAAATCGTCATTCACTTGTTTTTGTTAATTGGAATTTCCGTACTCATTTCAGGAACACTAAATATAAAAAGTAGACAGTTCATTTTTGCGGCTTTATTGGTGACTCCATTATTTCAAGCCTATGGACAAAATTCACATATTGGATTGGTTCATAGCTCTATTACCTACGCAATCTTTTATTCTTTCCCAACTTCAATTCTTATTTTGATTTTACTGCCCTTTTTTTTTAACAGTTTTTTAGATAAAGAAATGAAAATTGGAGTTTTTTACAAAATACTATTATTGTTTTTTTGTATTTATTTGTCTTTTAATGGTTCTTTAGGGGCACCGGTTTTCATGATAATCAGTTCTTTCAAAATCATTAATTCGGTTATTAATTTCTGGAAGTTTTCGGATTATAAAATAAACTGCAAAGTCTTGAAAGGCATTTTAAAAACCATTTTCGAAAAAGATAATCTATTGTGGATTTGCTTAATAGTAATAGCTTTGTTTTCATTTTATATTGGTACTTTCAATACAGAATCTCAAATTGGACAAATCAGTTTAATTGAAAGATTTAAACTTCTTCCTCTCGGAATAGTTAATGAATTTACGCAAAAATCCGGTCCCTTGGTTTTAATTTCAAGTTGTTTTTTTAATTTCTTCCTTTTAAGAAAATATACTCAATTTTTTGGTAATACTAAGAAAAAGAAATTATTTATTTGGTTATTAATGTTCTGTATTATCTATACCATCTTGTTGCCTTTCGGTGGCTATAGAAGTTATAGGCCTTATATTATAAGAGGGGATTCCTATTTGCCAGTAATTATAGTTTTGGTTTACTTTTATGGATACTCAAGTTATTATATGTTTTCTGAGTTCAATGTAAAAATGAAAAAATTGTTTATTTCATATATTTTTTTGATATCGTGTTATTATTTTTACAAAGATGGATGGATTGAAAAACAAAATGAATGTGAAGTAAGTTCTTTGAAAGCAATAGTGAAATCGAAAGATTCGAATGTTGAATTGAACAACAATTGCTCCGTACTTTCTTGGCTACCCTCCAATAAGTTTGAAGATTCTATGGTTTGACCCCCTATTAATCGGACTATTTGTTTAAAGTTTAATAATAGTTCATTGCAATATACTAATTTTGCATTGGAGAAACGACCGACGGTGACCTTTGAACCGAAAGTAAGTCAAGTGTATTGGGCCCATGCATTTTGATTAAGAGCTCTTCGAGCTCTGGAGAAACTTCCCTCAGTTTCCCATTACCCGATAGTAGAAAATGGGGTATTTTAAGATAAAATTTTGTTGGTTTGTTTTTGATTTCTTTCATTTCAATTAAGTTTTGGTTCCACATTGTCCAGAATGTATTTGGGGCTAAATGATCCAAACTTCCGTGTAATCTTGTTTCATTATATATCTTATAGAAGCCTTTTAGGTGTAATTGGAGGCTATCTAGTGTCTTAAACTCCTTTCTATCAAGTGATCGTCCTAATATGGCATGAAAGCTTTCTATGTGGCCGTTCTCCTGTGGTGTATATGGATGGGTGAACACTTGGTTTAAGTGATTGTCTTTGAAAAAATTCTGGATTTCTTTGGCTGCAAAACGTGTGTCGTTATCGTTCCTTATTTCTATAGTTATATCTTTTTTTAGCATTTGATAAGGCTGTAAATAGTTTAATATTATTTCTTCCCATGCTGTTTTTACTGCATTTTGTTTGATAGAAAAGGCTACTACCCAATATAATACTTTACGTGTAAAACAATCTATGACCGTTAAAATAAAAGCATATTGGGCTCGCTCACTTACCCATTGAAACTTGATATCCATTTCTAGCACTTCTAATGGTCCCTTTGGGTATACTCTTCTATATTTTGCATATTTTTTGGTTGGTTTTTCATTTCGGTCATTTAATAGTTGAAATTCCGCCATCATTCTGTATACTTTTTTATGATTGATAATCAGGCCATCGTGTTGTAGGCTTACGCTCATTGCTCGATAACCATAGGCGGTTTCGGGTTGATAGAGTGTTTCGATCATCATTCGGATCACAATATCGTTCGATATAGGCTTTGGTTCGCCTTTGGCATTAATTAAAAGCGTAGTTTCACTTGGTTTTCTACCTTTATTGCCAAGGCCTTTACTCTGATAATAATAATCATGCTTACTGATAGATAATATACTAAAAACTAAATCTTTACACAACCCCAAGCCAATGTATTTTTTGGCCAAATCTACTTTTTCGCTTGGGGATAAAGCTTTTTTAGCAACTCATCCTTTAAGCGAATGACCAGCTCTTTCTCAGCTACCATTTCTTTGTAATGCTTCAGCTCTTTCTCAAGTTCTTTAACACGGCCTGCAGCCTCTTTTGAGTTACCATGATCCAAACCTCCCTCACCTGATACAAAATACTTCCGTTTCCAATAATAATAGGTAGTAGGATACAAATTGTACTTTTCCAGAGTAAGTTTCAAGCCTTTTTCTGATGCCTCTTTGAGAATCTTTAATTTCTCCTGTTTTGAATAATTCTTCTTTTCCATAGACATAATTACAAAAATAATTTTGAAATTGTGTCCGATTATTTAGGGGAGCGAAACATTCTAAATACAATGGTGAGTATCTCTTTCTTATTAATATTACAAACTCAAAGAAACTTTATAGGAACAAATAGGATACATATTCCGGTGAAAGAGTGCCAGTGATTTCGGTTTAAATTGGGCCATTTTGTGTGATCATTTTGATACGGGTCAGGAGGTCTGAAAATTGGCTTTAGGACTAATAGATGCTGAGCAAACAAAAAAAAATCAAAACCCTTAAAAAGATTAATTGCCTCACTAGATGATACCTACAGAGAAAAAATATTAAATATCTAAATGCCCAGAAGTAGAAACAGCTGGAGTTTAATAGAAAATATAGCTTAGGGTATGAGAAGAGTTTGAAAGGACTCTTTTTTGCATTAATAGAATTTTAAATAGTATAGCGATTTTAAAGGATAGACTTTAAATTCCTCATTTCCTTTTTTACTAATTAACGATAATTTGAAAAGCCTGCCTCTATTATTTAAAAAAGTTTTGGCCTCGTATTGGCTGAAAATTGCTTTTGCTAGATTTGTGTTTGTAGGGTGTTTTAGAATAGAAATTTCCATTTGAAAAGTACTAGGGCTTACGGTATCTGAGAACTGTAAATAGTTGGTGTTTCCCTTTTGTTTAGGGTCTAATTCTACTATAATTTCATGCTTTTCGCCATTGTAATAGGCTTCAAATAATTTAGGTTTAAGAAGGGAGTCCGGTGCTGAATTCTTAATGTCGAAGTTAATGATTTTGGATAGAGCCAAATCTGAATTCCCTTGGCCGTTCCAATTCATTTTTAGTGTTTCTTTTGATTGATAGCATTTTTTATTTTCAAACTTCAAGAAGGACAACTCAAAACTACCACTTTTTAGTATTTTCTTTGGAATCATAAACTCAAAATAAAAATCTCTTCCCTTTACAGTTTTTAAGAGGAACAGCTTGTCGTTTTTGAGTGGAAGTTCATAATAGGATTTTACTCCATTTTGATTAAAAACTATTCCTAAGCCATTTAAAGGATTTTTTAAATAGTCTTTGATTTTTGCAGAGATGGTTATGTATGGATTGTCAGTTATTTGTGTTCCATCCATGCTGAGGATGTCTATTTGATTTTTGAGTTCCCCAGAAATTTCATTTGTATTAAAATATAAAGGCTTGATTAGTAATGATTTCAAGGCATCAGAATTGTCAAAAACGTCTGCGTTAATCAATGTATCAAGTCCAGGACGCATGTTTAATGGAATATTATGAATTGTTCCTTCATCAGCATACAACTGTTTTGTGTTTCCGGTAATCATCACCTTGACAGCTTGTATAGACCTTTTTTGATATCCAAAAACTTGAATCCACTTGGTGTAATTTCTTGCTTGGTAAATTATGCAGATGAAGAATATGGTTAAGAAAGTCCAATTAGCAAGCTTTGGCTTCTTGGATTCCTTCCATTTTTTTAAATGAATTTTATAAAATAAAATATAAAAAACCACAAAGATACAAACGCTGTTTATCAGGTAGGCCCCTCTAAGAAGAGCTGTGGAATCAGTATATTGTCTTTTAGATGATATAAGAAGGTAAGTACCCAAAAAGAAAAGCAGCAGTGCTGACAGAGCCGTGTTATCTCGGTGAGATTTTTTTATAATAAGAAAGTAAATGGCCAAAATAATCCCCAAAATGCCAAAGACCATGTTGATTTTTATGGATTCCATACCACCGATTCCTCCCAGATATATGGGGAAAGCATAGGCTATTCTTTTGAAAACGGAGGTATCTAATGGAGTGTTCCCTTTTTCATAATCGAGGAAAAAGACTAAAACTGCCAAGATAGAAAAAACACTCCAAATGGTAAGTCTTTTGTAGTCTTTACGTATCAGAAGTCCCAAGAATCCTATTGGAACCATCAACAAGCCGTTACCGTTGGAGAATATCCCCAAAAATAAAAGTATTATCGGTAGAATGATTTTTTCTGTCTCGAAGAGGAAATAAAAGGTGCTTACAACAAAGAAAATTACTACGAAATGCGACAAGGACTCCATACTTAAACTGTTGATTTCTGCATAAGCGAAAGAAATCAATAGCATTGGAACTGGTAAAAAGTAGTAGAATTTTGAAGTTTGAAATCTGCCTAAGCTGAAAAAATAAAACAAAGTACACAGCAAAAATAGAAAGCCTATCAGTCTTAGATGTGCAAAGTTTATTTTTCCAAAAATATAATAATCTGAAAGCGTAATGAGTTTCAAAACGACCAATCGGAAGTCGTTATTTTGAGAGTGAAGTAGTTTTATGGTTTCCCTATAACCTGTGGTTTTGAGATAGTCCACCATAAAATTAACGATGGCACCAAAATCGTCTGAAATAGGGTAGTTTACAAAAATATCCGTAAAAATGAACAAACTAAAAGTCAGGAAGCATATGAAAAATGTAATGGAAAGTTTATTTAGTTTGTCCATTATAATAGTCTTAAGTGTTTACATCCCTGTAAAAGTAAAGGGAGTTATTTGTTTTAACTCATACTTTGTTTTTTCAGAAATATCCAAGGTTTCAATGAACTCTTTGATAGCCCTTTCAGTGATTTTTTCGTTTTTCCTAGTCAAATCTTTAAGAGCTTCATAAGGTTTCGGGAAACCTTCTCTTCGTAAAACTGTTTGAATGGCTTCGGCTACTACTGCCCAGTTTTCTTCTAAATCTGCGTCTATTGCGGCTTGGTTTAACTCCAGTTTTCCGATACCTTTCAAGAGTGATTTTAAGGCGATAAGTGTATGGGCCAAAGGCACTCCTAAGTTTCTCAAAACAGTAGAATCTGTCAAGTCTCTTTGGAGTCTAGAGATAGGTAGTTTGGCTGAGAAATGCTCAAAAAGTGCATTAGCAATACCTAAATTCCCCTCTGCATTTTCAAAATCTATTGGATTTACTTTGTGTGGCATCGCCGAGGATCCAATTTCCCCCGCTTTGATTTTTTGTTTGAAATAATTCATCGAAACATATTGCCAAACATCACGAGAAAAATCTAAAAGTATGGTATTGATTCGTTTTAAGTTGTCACAATAAGCTCCCAGGTTATCGTAATGTTCTATTTGGGTGGTGGTTTGGCTACGGCTTAGGCTAAGTGTCTCATTCAAGAATTTATTTCCAAAATCCACCCAGTTGGTTTCGGGATATGCCACAAAATGTGCATTGAAATTTCCTGTAGCACCACCAAATTTTGCAGAATATGGGATTGCAGCCAGAAGACCAATTTGATTCACAAGTCTTTCTACAAAAACCTTCATTTCTTTACCCAAACGAGTAGGAGAGGCGGGTTGACCGTGGGTTTTTGCGAGCATCGGAATTGCTTTCCACGCTTCTGCCAATTCCTGAATTTGCTCTACTACTGCCATCAAGTTTGGCAAAAAAATGGTGTCGTGAGCTTCTTTTAGTGATAGCGGGATGGCGGTATTGTTGATGTCTTGCGAAGTTAAGCCAAAATGTATGAACTCTGAATATTTCTCGATTCCAAAGTTTTCAAATCGTTTTTTTATAAAATATTCAACGGCCTTTACATCGTGATTGGTCGTTTTTTCTATCTCTTTTATTTCAAGTGCATTTTCTTCGGAAAAATTCAAATATATATTTCTCAGTTCTGTATACAGATTTTTAGGGAAGTCGGCCAATTGGGGTAATGGGAGTTCACAAAGTTCTATGAAATACTCTATTTCTATCCTTACTCTATACTTTATGAGGCCAAATTCAGAGAAATAGGCGGCCAAATCTTCCACTTGTCTGCGATACCTTCCGTCAATCGGCGAAATGGCACTTAAAGAATTTAATTGCATATTATATTTTATAAACCGTAAAATTACTAAATTGCTCCCACAATCAACCTTAAAACCCTTATAGATTTATGACACCATCACCATTTTTGGGCGAATTACTCGGTACTTTTGTTTTGATTTTTCTTGGAGAAAGCGTTGTGGCCAATGTTTTGCTTAAAGGCACCAAAGGGCACAACTCAGGACTTATAATGATAACCACCGCATGGGGCTTGGCAGTAATGATAGGCGTTTTTGTGTCACAAAAATTCGGCAGTCAAGATGCTCATCTTAATCCAGCTCTCACTATAGCATTTGCCTTAAAATCAGGCGATTGGTCCAATGTTTTGCCTTTTATCACTGCACAAATGATTGGAGCCTTTCTAGGTGCAATCTGTACTTGGTTATTTTATTATCCTCATTGGGCAGTTACTGAAGACAAGGGTGCTAAGTTGGCTGTTTTTTCGACCGGTCCGGCTATTAAACATACACCGTCCAACTTGTTTGGAGAAGTGGCCGGAGCATTTGTTTTGTTTGTTGGGGTTTCGTCTATTTATGCCTCAGATGGTTCGGGTTTGTCACCTTATTTGGTGGGCATGTTGGTTTGGGTTATCGGAAATGCACTTGGGGGAACGACGGGCTACGCCATAAATCCAGCTAGGGATTTAGCTCCTCGAATAGCTCACGCTATTTTGCCAATCGCTGGCAAAGGTTCTAGTGATTGGTCGTATGCTTGGATTCCGGTGCTTGGGCCTATTTTAGGTGCGGTTTTGGGTACATTTTTGTTTTAAAAATTTAAAATTTTCCTTATGAAAAAAGTAATTCTTTGTTTCTTGACTTTGTGTTTTTCCTTGGTGGTTTCTGGGCAAAAACTCAAAAAGATATTTAATGGTAAGAACCTCGATGGTTGGGTTATACCGCAGCCCAACAACGACAATTGGTCGGTAAAAGATAAGATGTTGCTTGTAAAAAGTAGTGACGACCGCAAGGGAAGTATTCTTTGGACAGAGAAAGTTTATAAAGATTTTATAGTTGAAGTGGAATACAAAGATGTAAGCGGCGTTGTGGATTCGGGTGTTTTTTTGAGAGGCGAAAATGATCAGATTCAAATCGGGATTTCGGGTTCGCTCAAAAGAGATCTTACAGCCTCGCCTTATATTCCAGGATTGCGATATCCGTCAGAAGCCAAAACAGACGGAATATTGAAAGTGGGTGACTGGAATACCATAAAAATAAAAGTGGTGGATAAAACATACACTGTTTGGCTAAATGGAAAGGAAGTAATGACCTACGTTTCTGAAAAGATACCAGCTTCTGGTTCTGTGGGTATTCAACTGCACCCAGGCAATAATATGAGTATTCAGTATCGCAAAATACTTTTGGCCGAGATTTAGTCTTCGTCCTCTAGTTCGAATATCTATTCCGTCAGGAAATGGGTTTGGTTTTTATTTTCGACTATTTCACAGATATTGTTCGGATAAACTGCAAGAAAGGATTTCGGAAATCTTGCGTTTTTTTTGGTGTATTATTATTTCAAAGGCGTTAAAAAATCCGTAATTAATATCAAATTTTTTAAAAAAACATGCCTTATTTTCGGATTATAATCAAAAAACAGGCCTGAATTTTAGATTTCGTCTAATTCAGGCCTGTTTTGGGAAGAGGTTGATTACCTATAAATTCTACATTTCGTAGGGACTTGGGCCATAAGGACCCGTTACTCTAATGTCCAGCAGGCGTAAGCATACCTGCAGTTGAGCACGGTGACGTGTATTTTGCCCCATGGCATGGCGAAAAGTTTCCCACTTTTCTAAACTTAGCCAAACTTGATCTCCCGAACACATAACCCGAGGGTTTTGCAAAATGTCATCTGTTGATTCATCAAGTGCTATCCTTGCCTCAGCAATGCAATTGTCAAAGCATGCCATAGTTCTTCCGTATTGTTACAATCTGCGGCTGATTAGGAGAATTTGCAAAATCTCACTTGTCATGCTTTAGAACTGTTACTATCATGAGCAGAATCTCAGCCAAGTACTTAGCTCATGTTTTGATGTCCATACTTTCGGGATGCGGTCTCCAATGTTGGTAAAATTTCCAACCTCCTACGTATTTGCATGGCTTCCTTCCATTTCTTATTTTAAAACTTCAATAAATGAGAATAGGAATTGATTTACGATTAATTCGATTTTTGATTAGTTCGATTTACGATTGCTTCGATTTTTGATTTTTTTGATTTTTTCGGTTTACCCTATTTTTTTAAAAATTTCAAGTGGAAATATTGTAGCTAAATGGGTGGAAACAAAAAAAGCACCGTGCTGGTGCTTTTTCTGTCGGGTGAAAATATTTTTATTGGAAGAAACCCACTTCGCTCAGTTGCAATATCATATCTGATTTTGCAGCTTTCTCGTTTCTAAACACCAAGTACACATCGTGCTTCCCATTTATGGCTTTGTTTAAGGTCAACTTGGCTTTACTCGAACGGTTTCTGTTCCATTCAGCCATGTTGGTGCCAGCAGGTGGCCTCTCAAAAGGTAATTCCTTTAAACCAATAAAATCGGATGTTGCCAAAAGTTGGCCATCAAAACTATCCATTCTAAGTTCTACTTTTCCACCTACAGCACCATTTCGTGCATTTGCCTGCACAAATGCAATGATTTCTTTTATGCCGGTCAAATCAATGTTTTTGTAATATCCATAAGATTTATCACCAATTAATGAGAATGAATAACCCGCTGTAGAGATAACTTGGGTGCTAAAAGAGCCATTAAGGTCTTGAGGGCGTAAGTAATTAGGCCTCAAAACTATCATTTTTTCATTCAAAAGCGACTTGGTTTTCATTCCTCCTTTGTCTTTGTAAGCAGCTCTTAAAACAAAGCTGCCAGCCGTATTTTCATAAACTGGATTCTCAGGTTTTACAGTTCCTGTCAGTGCCATTTTAGATACATTGGCATTTTTTGAAGCTAGACTAAATATATAATCGGCCATACGTTTGGCGTTTACCTCGCTCAAGTCGGGGTGGGCACTCATGCCATGTTCTCCCCAAACACCACTACCGCCTTCTTTGATTTTCTTAACCAAGTACGTCATGTTTTCGGGTGTATTGGAGTATTTATCCGCAACTGCCTGATAGCTTGGTCCGATAGATTTAGTGGTATATTGGTGGCATGACTTACAGTCGGAAGCCTCTATCAAATTGCGTCCGACTGCATAGGAAGCCATATCGTCAGCACTTTTTTGTTTCGCTGCTATTTCTACTGGGTCAAAGCCTTGTGGTAAATAGTCGAAAGTAACCGCTACTTCTTCTGGCTTTATTTTGTCACCGTCTTCTTTGTCTTTTACTTTTACTTTATAACCAATAGGTTCTTTACCAAAATAAAACGTCTGATTGGCCGCCTCAAGTTCAACCTCAACCTCAGGTGCGGTATTGCCAGCAGTTATAGGAAGCGATAAACTATTTTTAGCTCCTTTGGTATCCGATACTTCCAAAGTGGCCGTAAAGTTTCCTGCTGTTTTAAAGGTGAAATTTGGTTCTTTGCCAGTCAAATTGGCCACTAGGGTTTTCTTGGCATCGATAATTTTCCATTTGTAAATCAATTTTCCAGTATCTTCAGGGTCGAAATCATTGGATCCTTCTGCCGAAAACTTGACGGTCAATGGCAAAGCACCTGAGGTTTTATCAGAAGACGCGGCCACGTTTGGCTTGCGATTACCTGCGTTATATTCTATTTTTACGAGTTTAGAATTGTCGTTACCTCTGAACCAAGCCGCACCGTATTCCAGTACGTACATATCGCCGCTAGGGCCAAAGTCCATGTCGATGGCCGAACTGAAGCTCATATCTGGCAAAACTCTTTCCATAGATTGGTAGTCGCCGTTTTCATCCATAGAGACAGCAAATATCCAACCTCTCATAAAGTCCGTAATCAACCATTTGCCTTCATAATAATCAGGCCATGGTCTTGGGGCGGTTTGAAAGTCTGCTTTGCGGAAAACGGGTCCGCCAGTCGCACTTCTACCAGAGGTGCCCAATTGAGGAAATTCCTTTGATGGCCCGTAAGGATAGTAAAGCATGGCTGGTACTGGTTTTGGTAAATTTACTAAACCGGTATTGTTTACTGAATTGTTTACCGGGTTATTGACATCGAAAGGTTCTCCGTAAGTTCCGTCTACGGAGTTGTACTTTTTATAAGGGAAATTGTTTCCTATAAAATAAGGCCAACCAAAAAAGCCAGGGCGTTTGGCTTGATTGAATTCATCGTAACCTTTTGGTCCCCAAGTAGAATCTTTTGAAGCGTCGGGTCCAACCTCACCCCAATACAAAAAGCCAGTTTTTGTGTCTAAACTAGGTCTCCAAGCATTTCTATGACCCATGGTATATATTTCAGGGCGAGTTTTGGCTGTGCCTACTGGAAATAAATTACCGTTCGGAACAGTGTAAGTTCCGTTTGGTTCAGGGTGAATTCTAAGAATTTTACCTCTCAAATCGTTCGTGTTTCCTGGAGCTCTTTGGTCGTCTTCATTTTCTTTTCCGGGAGTTTCTACAAGATTGGATGAGCCTTGACGCGGATTAACGGTGTTATTTCCAGTAGTCAAAAATAAATTGCCGGCCTTGTCCCAAGTCATACCTCCACCTGTATGGCAACATTCTTCTCTTTGAGTCTTTACGTCCAGCATCTGCTTTTCAGAGGCCATTACTAAGGTGTCGTTTTTCAAGACAAATCTTGAAAGAACGTGCTTTGATTCTTTTGGGTGAGCGTAGTAAAGATAAACCCAGTGATTTGTTGTAAATTTCGGATCAAGACTTACGCCCATCAAACCCTCTTCGGCTTCACGAGTTTGGCCTTGTTTGTTGGTGTATTTTGTATTAACCGTAATAAAACCCGCATCAAAAACTTCTTTAGTTTTTTCGTTGATGATTTTTACGCCACCTTTTCTTTCCACCACAATAATCTTATTTCCAGGCAAAAACGCCATTTCCATGGGTTCATCAAGTCCTTCGGCAAGTACAACTTTGGTGAAGCGATTCCAATCTGGCGGAGTAGGTTTGTCTGCCAAGAAGCCAAACCACGCTAAACCACTTAAAAACAAAGTAGAAAAAATCTTTATCATAGAAAAAGGGTTAATTAAGATTGTAAAAACCAAAAATACCAACATTTTCTCCAAATGAGACAATTATTAGATATATCCGCTTATTTATTAGATGATTGATGATTTTTGTGGGATTCTAGAGTGGAGGAAGTCAATATATCGTTTTTATGTAATTGATTTTTACACTAAATACTAAGGGAATTAAGTGAGATTAGGCACGACAAAAAAAATCAACTTAGAGAAACGCTTTCCTTGAAAATTTAAGAAACGAGCAGGAATTTGAATCAAACCATTAAAGTTCCTACAAATTACACTATCACTATATTGCCTTCTCGAAACTTTGAATGATAAAATTAATTTACCATTTCGATAAATAAATCACATCGACTTATTCAGCTTTGATTTTTTCCAAGCTTCATCAGTAGCAAAAAGAGGATATTCAGTAAAAATATTGGCAACAATGTTTTTGAAATAACTTTTCTTGTGGGAGTTGTCGTTGAAAATCCCGGTAGCGTAGCCACGCCAAACAATTTCTGAAGTTTTTCCTTCAATCAGCGAAACCATTAAAGTGCCTTGTTTTAGGCTGTACTTGATTGGTTTATAGGTATCATTTTCGCTATTGTTGTTCAACCAATAATTAATATCCGGCTGTACATAGCCCGTATAATTTGATGGGTTCATAATAAACGAAAAAATTCACAAATAAGTCAGGTTTTTCATAGGAGAGCACGTAGCCTCTAGCGGCCATTTGTTGCCTGATGGCTTGTTGAACATCCTCGCAAATAATATTGGTGTCTCTTTGGCATTCTACAAAACTATAAGTCTTGTAGTCAGTAAAACCTAAGGAGTATTTGTAATCGTGCTCTATAAACACTCTATTTCTAAGGCAACTTGTAGAAATAGCCGAAATAAGAAATAATAAAAAAAACTTGTTCATGATTACATCTCTGTAACCTTTCGCGGTTTTTCTCCTGCGGCAAACAGCGGGTATTGGTCAAAAATACTTCTTACCACCGAACGGTAATAATTTACTGGTTTATTGACTTGTTTATTGAAAACCCCTGAAGCATAACCCCTCCAAATCAAACGGCTACTCTCAGCGTCAAGCAATGACACTAAAATCATTCCTCCACCAAAATTGTAGGTTTGAATTTTGTAGGTTTCATCGTTTTCGTAGCGATTTACCCAACGCTCCATAGATGGTTGAAAATAACCTTTGTAACCCACGCGGTCTTTAATTATGCTGTAGCTTACCAAAAGTCCAGGTTTTTCGTCGGTCATTTTATAGCCGCGGGCTTTCATTTGGCGTCGGATGGCGTCCTGAATCTCCGAACAAATGTCTGAGGTATCTATTTCACAATTAAGGAAATTGTAACTGGTGTACGTAGTAAAGTCAGTGTCGTAACTGTAGTCGTTATCAACCATTAGCTTTAAAGAATTGCAACTGCTAAGTCCAACAATCACAAAAAAAGTCAAAATAAAGATTTTTTTCATTCGGGTAATAAGTTTAGAATGCCAATACATACCTAAAACCAACAAAATCAGTTACTTGTTTAAACAAATTTTACAAAAAGAATTTCACAAAGCAAATTAATATCCGAAAAGGTTTTTAATAACCGCAATAATAATTCAGTGCCTTGAGCATTTCTTGCTTGTTAATGCTCACATCGTATTGGCAGCTACCTATCCCATCAATAAGTGAGGCTTTAACCACATTGCCTATGTTTTTTTTGTCCTGAAGCGTGAGTTTAATGATGGATTCCATGTCTTCTTTATTGATTTTTACGGAGCCATAA
Source organism: Spirosoma fluviale (assembly GCA_945885545.1). GTDB lineage: Bacteria > Bacteroidota > Bacteroidia > Cytophagales > Spirosomataceae > Leadbetterella > Leadbetterella lacustris. The sequence goes on along the minus strand of CAMCYZ010000061.1, from coordinate 4,332 downwards.
ACGGCAAAAATAAACTCCTCAATTTGTAAAAGTGTAGGTTCGTCTATCATTTTTTTCATGAAAGAAATATATGCTTCAGCTATCATGCCAGCCGCAATTGCCTCGCCATGAAGCAGTCTTTCTTTGCCTTTGTCGAGATAAAAAGTTTCTATGGCATGGCCTAAGGTATGTCCAAAATTAAGAATTTTACGCAATCCCTTTTCAGTTGGATCTTCGGCCACCACTTGTTTTTTTATTTCTACCGAATGTTGAATTAAATCAGCTAAATTCTGATTTTCGAGGTCAATGGTTTTTATTTCATTCCATTTGCTCTTGTCTCTAATTAAGCAGTGTTTTATGATTTCTGCAAATCCAGAGCGAATCTCGTTCTGTGGGAGGGTTTTCAGGAAAACATCGTCTATCAGAACGGATTTGGGTAAGGTAAAAACTCCAATATGATTTTTAAAACCTTGGAAATCAATGCCTAATTTGCCACCAACGCTTGCGTCAACCTGCGAGAGTAGGGTGGTAGGAATCTGTATGAAATCTATCCCTCGTTTGTATGTCGCCGCACAAAAACCACCCATATCACCAATAACTCCGCCGCCAAGATTAATAAGCAAGGCGTGTCTGTCTAGCTCATTCTTGGTCATTTCTTCCCATATCTGTTGGCAGGTGTCAAGGTTTTTAAAATGCTCGCCAGCTTTGATAGTTATGGTTTTATGTGCTGGAAGCGAATCTTTTACCAAAGGATAGCAATGTTTTTTGGTATGATTATCTACCAGGATCATGACCTTAGAGTGGGTATTTTGAGCAAAAAACTGAGAAAGACTATCGGATATTGGGCTTATTGTTACTGACATGAAATACTTTTTTGTTGTAAAATTAAAGCTAAAATTTTATTAATTTCTTTTTTTACGGGCCATACAAATCAAAAAATGGAATTTGACAGTCGCTCTCAATACACTTTCTGAAATCATTTATTATTTTTGAATAAAAAAGACAATGATTGTTCAATATATCTCTGACAATCTAGGCAACCATACTGCTGTTATAATTCCAATAGAAGAATGGGAAAAGTTGACAACGAAATATTCTGAATTGAGCGATTTGGATGATTACGTAGTGCCTAATTGGCATAAAGATATTGTTCTAAAGCGATTAGAAAGCTTAATAAATAATCCTGCTGACTTAATTTCGGCAGAGACTTTATTTGATGAATTAGAGAAAGATTTGAAATGAATTATCAAGGTTTTTTTGAAAACGAAGCTAAGCTCGACCTACTTAAGGCCATTAAATGGTAAGAATCTTCGAAACCTGGTTTGGGACAGATATTGCTTTCATCCGTAATACTGAAAGTTAGAATATTAAATCAACAACCTGAATTGTTTCAAATTAGATATAACGAAATCAGAACGATTAAGATTGGAAAATTTCCATATTTGATACATTATAAAATTAACAAAGAACAACGAATTGTCATTATTTTAGCTGTTCTTCATGCTGTTATTGAAACTTCCAAGTTGAGAGTAATGAAGTAAACACTGATTTTTACTTATTATGAAAGATAAATTCTAAAGTTGTATTTTATTCATTAATTTGAGATTATTGATATTAGACCTTGACAACAGGAATATACCAAACATTTGGCAATGTAATCTACAATAGTACAAACCTTCTCTAATTTTCAAAATCTAGGTTAATACTTTTATTTTATCTTTGTAAAAAAATACACATTTGGACAGCATAGACATTATACTAAAATATTTCCCGAATCTTACAGATTCTCAAAAGGAGCAATTTGGACGCTTGGGTGAACTTTACAAGCTTTGGAATGGTCAAATCAACGTCATTTCGAGGAAAGACATGGAACATCTTTACGAAAAGCATGTTTTGCACTCTTTGGGCATCGCCAAAGTTTGCAGTTTTGTGGATGATACGGACATTTTAGATGTGGGCACGGGTGGAGGATTTCCTGGAATTCCATTGGCTATCATGTTTCCAAACTGCAACTTCCATTTGGTAGATTCTATCGGTAAAAAGATTAAGGTTGTAACGGAAGTTGCCAATGCTTTAGGCCTTAAAAATGTTAAGGCTGAACACCAAAGGGCTGAAAACATTCAAGGTTCTTACGATTTTGTGGTAAGCCGAGCTGTAACGAGGATGGCTCCGTTTGTTGATTGGATAAAATACAAATTCAAAAAAAATCACTTCAATCCGCTTGATAATGGCATTCTTTACCTCAAAGGTGGAGATTTGGCAGAGGAATTGGCCGAGGCAAAGCGACAATACACCATGTATGATTTGCCAAGTTTCTATGAAGAAGAGTTTTTCGAAACCAAAAAAGTGGTTTATCTACCATTCTGATTATGTCTGCCATAGCCAAAATAAATTCTGAATCTTCACAAATAAGCATAGAGGCCGAATTGGTCTTTTACGGGAAATATTCCACAGATGATCTGGCTCAAAAGATTGTTTTGGAAATAAATCAGATGTGGAATGAGCCAAGTGCCAAACTACAGCTTGGTTCAAGGCTTTTTGATATTGTTTTTGATACAAAATACTTGTGTTTAAGTAATTCTGAGGTTCTGTTGAAGGTTATGAACAATACAGATTACGCCGTTAATTTCATAAGGATAGAAGATAAAAACATAGCCGAACGCTCCATGATGGGCTTTGGATTGGGCGAGAACTCGGGACACTGGCTCATTACCGACCAACTCGGCGAAAGCACCACTGCCGCTCATGAATTTGGCCATGCTTTGGGCTTGCCTCATCCTAATCAGATCGATTTTAGATTTTCCGGCAATCCGCCCATTATGGCACCCCGTGGTACTCTTGTGGATGCTGATTTTCAATGGAATCCATTGGCCGAACCTGGTGCTTTTGGCGGAACCATGCGGCCGATTTTCCGGCGAGTAAGAGCCAGTGAGGTACTACAAGTTTTGAAGAATCTGAATCCTGAAAGTACAGAAAATCTAAAAATAGGTAAAATGACAAATCAGCTTTTTGATGAAATGGGCAGGCCAGTGGCATTAAATAAAGACTTAACGTTTGAATAACAAACCAATTGACCAAACTTGAGTCAAACCATAAAAATTTCTGATAATGAAAGGATTAATATTCGCAATTCTAATAACAAATGGTGTAAGCTCGTGTATAGCTCCACCAATAAGTACAGGCACCACCAACCAAGGAACTTCAAGCTTGGAAATGGAAGCGAAAAGATTAACTACACAAATGAAAAATTCTTTGGTATTGAACGCCTCACAAGAAGATAAGGTGTTGGTTATCAATATTGTGAATATAAGTTTAATGAAAAAACTGCGAGAAAGCAATCAGACAGGTCAGATTCCTAAAACTCAGGCGAAATACAAATCTGAAATGAAAGAAGTGTTGAATTCTGACCAATACAGCAAGTTTCTGACTGAATTCGGAAATATCTGATTTATTTCGGTAATTTTATAAAAACAAAGTCTTATGAAAAATTTAAGTTTATTAATAGTACTTGTCATAACAATGTTTGGCTGTGCACCAGGCATTACGCCAACCACAAGCAGCATACCCAAGATTTCGGAAAACAGCCCTGAAGCAGAGGCTAGAAATCTGACCACCAAAATGAAAGACAAACTACTTCTCAATGCAGCTCAAGAGGATAAAATATTGATGATCAATGTAGTAAATAACAAAGTCATTAAAAGGCTGAGAGAGAATAACGAAACAGATAAACTATCAAGCACCAAGGAGAAATTCCACACCGAATTGAAAGCCGTACTCACTGAAAATCAGTTTAGTAAGTTTTTGGTTGAGTTCCCAGGTTTGTAATTTCCAACCTATTAATTCTTAGCTAATATGGATTATGAAAAAGCCGTTAGGATTTGCAGCAAAAGACTTCGAAATGGTGAATCTTACAGAGAAATGCGAGAGGAGTTATTCGATAAGTATTTCCCCGAAGATGCCTTAGAAATAGCCACGAAAAGCTACAAAGCTTTCAGGAAGGAAAGCGTAAAATCGTCAGTTAAAAGTCTTGTAATTGGAATTCTTCTCTTAATCACAACTTATGTCATAGCACCTCCAAATCACGCATTTAAGCCAAAAATCACAATAGCTTTATGGTCATTTTTGATTTTAAAAATAGCGTATGACTGCTACCAAATCAGTAAATCCGAGAAGGATTATATGGAAACCGAGGCTAGATTCTGAATTAAAGTTTACTTTTTTCTGCCAAGGTACCGTAAATCTGTTTCTTGTTTGAAATCACCGGCATCTGAACCATCGCCACTTTCTCTGATTCTACCGATTCTACTTTTTTAACTACAACAGGAAATTTTACACCTAACCTGATTTTTTGGT
>CAMCYZ010000060.1 GCA_945885545.1 Spirosoma fluviale | reverse complement strand
AACATACAATGAGCCGTCAGGAGCAATTTCCATATCTATAGGTCTGAAATTTCGGTCTTCGCTCACAATCAAATCTTGACGGTGCTTCGTTTTGTAACCCGTGCCGTCATCAACAATGCTATGTTGTTTTGTTCCTAAAAATCCAATCGTATTGTTTATCAGCATATCTCCTTGTACTTCGTCAGGGAAATGTCTGCTCCAGAGAAATTCTAAGCCCGAGGTTGGACGCACCATGTGGTCTTTTTCTATCAGCTGAAAACCCTTATGTGTAGCTTCGCCATAACGAGGCAATACCGTACCGGGCATCATCCAACGCACATCAGGACCGGATGTTTCCGCAAAAAATGGTTGCCCCCAATGATCAAACGCTATTCCCCAAGGATTTGGAATGGCCAGCTGAGCTGTTCTTTCCAGTTTTTTTAACTGTGGGCTGTATCTGTAAAATCCGCCATTAGTGGCTCTTACCGTTCCATAAGAAGTTTCAACATTGGTATGTAAAAACACACCTTCACCCGTATAAATAGCCCCTGAAGGATCGGCACAAAATGCACTGCTGTTGTGGTGCGTATCGTGGTCGTCAAATCCACTGAGCAATATTTCTACTTTATCGGCCTTGTCGTCGCCATTGGTATCCGTAAATAACTTCAGATTTGTGCCTTGCGAAACATAAACGCCCTCCGGAGCAATTTCAAAACCTAAAGGCAGATGCAAACCTTCCACAAAAATCGTTTGCTTGTCGGCTTTACCGTCGTTGTTGGTATCTTCCAGAATCAATATTTTATCATTTGGCTTACTATCACCAGGCTTATAATGCGGGTAACTTGGCATGGTGGCCACCCAAAGACGGCCTTTGTTGTCAAAGGACATCTGCACGGGGTTGGCCAAATCAGTAAATTCTTTCTCTGAGGCAAAAAGCTCAATTTTATAACCGGCAGGCACTTTTAGTTTATCCAAGGCATCTTGTCCGTATAAATATTCAAGGCTACCGTTTCTCTCCGGATTAAAATTGGTTTTTACAGGTTGTAAAACCCTCGTTTTTTTATCTTCCGCTGCCACATCGAGCTTTTCGCCTTTTGAGGCAGCTAGCCAAATGGCTCTATCTCTGATGTCGGTCATTTCTCTGATTTTGGCAATTTCATCAGGATAATTATCTGGACCGAAAGGATTGTATCTCCGGCCATAAGTATGCACGCCATTGGGTATTTTGTAGTCGTTGTGCCACATCCAGTTTTTTTCCATCACTGCGGCATGGATTAGGCTTCTATTTTGATTCTTCGTTGTTACATCTTTACCAAAAATGGAATCTGCAAGTAGGAGTGAGAATTTTTTATATCCTTCCTCATTTAACTGCGAGCCATCTATGGTAAGTGCCTCCTTGGTAGTGTCATACCATTTTTTTGAAGGAGTAAAAGCATCTACAAATAGCACTTCATTTTTTTCGCAAATTTCTTTCATTCCTTGGGTGTACAACCATAGGTTTGCGTTCTCCTTAACCCCATTTGGCAAATCAAATTGAGCTGACAAATTCTCAAAAGCAATTGGCGAAACGATTGCCAATTTTGGAGATTCGCTGCCGTTATATTTTTGGCTCTTGGTGTGTTTTATAAATGCATCCAATTCATTCTTGAAGTTCTGCAAGCCCGCTACTCCTTGAAAAGACTCACTGTATCCAAAAAAGCCTATGATTACATCGGTTTTCAAGCGACTTAGCCATTCCTCGGGAGTTTCAAAATGACCTTCGCTCTCCGAATTTTTAGCATATTCGGTTTGGAATTTCTCTGCTTCAGGAAAAGCCCAAGGCAATTTTCTGCTCGCGTGAGGCCTGAAACCAGGTGTGTCTCCACCATCGCACATATTTCTGATGATGAGGTTTTTATCTGGATTTCGAAAATAAACTTCTGTCTCGAAATGACCGTAATTCATCATTCTAGAACCCAAGTTTCCACCTACCATAGAGATATGATTGTCGTTTTTAAGTTCTATAATGCTTGGTTTAAACCAATGAAATGAGTCAAAGTTTGAAAAAGTAAAAACAAAAAAAAGAAGAATAAATTTTAAGCTAAAGGCCATGATAAAAATTGATAATATTTTGAAACATTAATTAACCATGCCTCTGTAGGGCACATTGATATCGATTTTTCCTTTCCATTTCTTAGGCACTTTTTGTCCAAGTTCCCAATGAATGGCATTAATGAGTAGTCGCTGAAAAGCCTCTACTGAAAAATCTTCAGGATGGCCGAGCGTGGTTGTAAAAACTTTGGCTCCGAAAGAGTTAGTCCCTACCCAAGCCACAGGATTGTCTATGGCCGCTTTGTCAGGGTTAACCGATTTGCCCATCAAAAGCCACTCAGAGCCCTTGGTTGGATAGTCTGGTAAAACTCTATACAACCACGAACTGACATGGAAATTTGGGGCTACCCCTTGGAGAATAGGGTGCTTTTTAGCGGCCTGAATAACGGATACATCGGTAGTGCTATTGTGCCCATAATGCGTGTGTGCAGCCTTACCACCCCAGCCCGGAGGAGCATTAAGTGCAAACTCCCCAAAGGCATTCCATTTTTCAGATTCATGACCTTTAGGAAAGTTGAAGGCATGGGTTGTAGTTCTGAAACCCATGATGGGCTTGCCTGACTTCAAATAATCATCTATTAAAGCCAACTGCTCAGGCACAAGCTGTCGCCATCTCAAATAAAAAACTGCCAAGTCGGCCTCCTTTAGGATTTCTAAACCTGGAATGTTTTTTTCTGAATTTTGGTTGGGGTAAGATTTCAAAACCTTTACGTTGAAACCATAGTTTTTCTCTAATTCTTTGGCCAAAATAGGCAAAGTTTCTTCTCCACTGTACTCGTGGTCGCCACAAACAAAGACGATAAGCGGTTTTTTCTGAGCAAGACTTGAACTACTGAAGGAGACGCAAAAAATGAGTCCCAAGAATAAAATTAATTTTTGCATTTTTAAAGAGATTGAATATTTGACATATAAATTTAGTGATTAGATTTTAATAAAAAAAATTAACAACTGTTCTGACAGAAGATTTTCTGTAGTGCCACCATTTTTGCAGAGATATTCTTTGCTCAGTTTTCATTTACAAAAATCTGATGCCTAATTATTTACCTTAGAGTCTTTTGTGACATTCGGATTATTATATTTAGTTTTAACAAATTTTACCCAAAAAGAAAAAGAAGTTTTGCTAATGTTCGTTTAAATTGTTTTAATTTTGTTGCACATTTGCTTTCCCATAAAAATACTACGATGTCCAATTCTTTTCGAGCTAAAAAGAAGGCCACCAAGCCATCTGAAAAGCGTTCGTCTTTCCCAATTTCGGAAAAATTTATTTCTCAGAATGGCAAATTGCCATTGATTTCTGGGGCTTTCCTTATTTTACTTTCCATTTTTCTTCTGATAGCATTTGTTTCCTATTTATTTACTGGCTCTGCAGATCAAGATGTGCTGCAGGAAAGTATAGAATATGTGATAGCAAATCATGATAAAAAAACTAACAATACACTCGGTTGGTTCGGTGCAAACATAGCCCATTGGTTTATTTATATCTGGTTTGGCATTTCGGCATTTTTGTTGATTCCAATCGTATTTTTCTCAGGTTTTCGACTTTTTTTTAAAGAGGATTTGTTCCGGTTGAACCTGAACCGATACACTATTGGCTCGGTTTTCTACTTGTTTTTTATATCTATATTTCTTGGCTATTTTGTGTATGTGTTTAAAATACAAACACTTACACTAACCGGCAACTTGGGCTTTCACACCAACGAGTTCCTCTTCGCAATGTTTGGCTACGGCGGCATTCTAGTTATACTCTTGTCCTTGTTCATTTGGCTGGTGTTTTTTCACGGATTCACAAAAATCGATGATTATGTGCTGAGTAGATATTTTCCTAAAAAACGTAAATTTACCTTCGGAAATGATGATGAAGACTCTGAGGAAACTGACGGTTTTGAACACGAAAGCAAGTCAAATACACTTACAGACAAGATTTTTGATAAAATAAAACCAAATCAAAAAGCAGAATTTCCTACCACAAATAACGATAAAGAAGTCGTTTTTGAACCTTCTTCATTGGCAAAAGAGCCTTTTAAGGGCGGAAATATAGCTTTTACGGTAGAAGCTCCTGAGGAAGAAAAAACTTATGTGGAAGAAACCAAAGAAAGTATTTTGACTAGAATTCAAATAGAGGAAGATTCTGACGAACTGTTGAAAGAATTTGGAGAATATGACCCAAAACTCGACCTTTCAAATTATCAATATCCGCCGCTTTCGCTATTGATGGATTATGGTAACAATGGCCCAAAAGTGACCAACGAAGAACTCGAAGCCAACAAAAATAAAATTGTAGAAACCATCAACAATTTTGCCATCGGTATAGCATCCATCAAAGCCACAATAGGACCTACGGTAACGCTTTATGAAATTGTACCCGAAGCCGGTGTAAGAATTTCAAAAATCAAAAACCTGGAGGACGACATAGCACTTAATCTGGCGGCTTTGGGTATTCGTATTATAGCACCTATGCCAGGAAAAGGCACAATAGGAATAGAAGTGCCGAACAAAAACCGTGAGATGGTTTCTATAAAATCTGTTTTGGCTTCAGACAAATTCCAAAAGTCGGGATATGAGTTGCCTATAGTTTTAGGTAAAACTATTTCAAACGAAATATTTATTGCCGATTTAGCAAAAATGCCTCACTTGTTGATGGCAGGAGCAACGGGACAAGGAAAATCTGTGGGCTTGAATGTTATTCTAACTTCATTACTTTACAAAAAACACCCATCTGAGGTAAAATTCATTCTGGTAGATCCTAAAAAAGTGGAACTTACGCTTTTCAACAAAATAGAAAGACATTTTTTGGCTATGTTGCCCAATGCCGAAGAGGCGATTATTACCGATACCAAGAAAGTAATAAACACACTCAATTCGCTTTGTATAGAGATGGACAACCGCTATAATCTCTTAAAGGATGCGGGGGTAAGAAACATAAAAGAGTACAATGCCAAGTTTATAAAACGCAGACTGAATCCAGAGAAAGGACACAAGTTTTTGCCTTATATTGTGTTGGTAATTGACGAATTGGCCGACCTCATGATGACCGCTGGCAAAGAAGTCGAACAGCCGATTGCACGTTTGGCACAGCTGGCCAGAGCCATCGGTATTCACTTGATTGTGGCTACCCAGAGACCTTCGGTAAACGTTATCACAGGTTTGATAAAAGCCAACTTCCCTGCAAGACTTTCGTTTAAAGTTACTGCCAAAGTTGACTCCCGCACTATTATGGATACTGGTGGAGCAGAGCAATTGGTCGGAAACGGAGATATGTTGCTTTCTACGGGTTCTGAAATTATCCGTATTCAATGCCCGTTTGTAGATACGCCAGAAGTAGAAAGTATTTGTGAGTACATTGGTGAACAAAGAGCCTTTGAGTCAGCTTACCTACTACCAGAATTCTATGGCGATGACGAACCAGACGCGTTGGATTTTGACCCGAAAGAGCTTGATCAATTGTTTGACGATGCCGCCAGGTTATTGGTCATTCATCAGCAAGGAAGTACATCACTCATTCAACGAAAAATGAAACTGGGTTATAACCGTGCTGGGCGAATCATTGATCAGCTTGAAGGGGCGGGAATTGTAGGTCCTTTTGAAGGTAGCAAGGCCAGAGAAGTTTTGATTAAAGATTTAGAACATTTAGAAGAAATTTTACGAAATTTGCAGCGGAGCTAAAATGATTTAGATAAGCTTAGGTAAACCATTGGCAAAAAATGGAGTCCAAAGCGTAAATAAACTAATTATGATGAAAAAGGGATTTTTAATAGTAACGGCCCTGTTTTTGGGATGGGGTGTGGTTGCTCAAGATAAAAAAGCTGAAGGCATTTTAGACGCCATGAGTGCAAAATACAAGGCCCTGAAGACTTTCAATGCCAACTTTACATACGGTGTAGAGGGTGCCAACATGAAACTCAGTAATATATTTACCGGAAATGTAACCGTAAAAGGCAACAAATTCAAGCTAAAAACGGCCGGCCAAGAGATATTCAACAACGGGAAGGATATATACACGTACGTGAAAGAAACCAACGAAGTGAATATTTCGGACTACAACCCCAACGACGACAGTGATTTTTCTCCTACCAAAATATATAGCATCTATAAAAAAGGATACAAATATGTTTTTAAAGAAGAAAAGAAAGAGGGAGCGGCCTCTTATGAAGTGGTTGAACTCTCTCCCACTTCAGGAAAGTCTAATGTAGCTAAAATACAAATATCTGTAAATAAAAGCGATAAGAGTATAAAAACTTGGAAAGTCTGGGATAAGTCTGGCAAAAAGACGGTATTTAGAATTGATAAATTTGTTCCAAACGTACCTGCAGCTGATGCTCTCTTCACTTTCGATAAAGCTAAATACCCAGGCGTAGAATTTGTGGATTTACGCTAATCACTCTTTCAGAAGAATCAACAAAACACTCAAGCTCCCGTCAATTCTCTGTTGGTGGGAGTTTTTTTGTGCATTTGGTGTTTGAGCCACGTCGTAGTTTGCCTCAAGTTTCCCGAATTTCGCAAAATATTCGCGATTGATGTTTATCCAACTCTCTTTGATTGTTTGAGCCAAATCCACTTTGCCATATTTCCTAAGTGCTTGTATCGCAAAATATTGTAGTTCGGCCGAACCAGTTCCATCGCCGTCCGTTTCATTTACCAATCCACCTTTTTTCAGAAATTCTCTCTCCATTTTTTGGGCAACTTTGTCGGCTTGTTTCTGATCAGCCAAACCCACCAAAAGCGGGAAAGCCGCCGCAAGTGTAGAAACTTCCCTCTGTTTTTTGGTTACAAAATCATAATCGTAATAAAACCCCTTGTTCTCATTCCAAAAATATTGATTGAAAATAGCTTTTCGTTTTTGAGCCAACAAACCGAAGCTTTTGGCGTAATCGTCCTTTCCTTTTGCCTTGTATACATCGCTCAACGTAACTTCCATGAAATATAGAAGGGCATTTAAATCCACGGGTAAAATATCTGTTGCTTTGCTCGAAACTGAATTTGAAACCCACCTTTTGCCTCCTGTCCAATCAGACTCATGCCTTGCCCTTAGGTTTTTATAGAAATCTACGGAAGTATTTTCGGCAAACGGCAGTTCAGGCATTGGCCCATTTTCGTTGTCCAAATATCTATTCAAAAGATTACTGTTGGGCAAAAATGCTATTTTTCTAAATACCTTATCTCCTTTTTCTTGGGATTTCTTTTGCTCAGAAACATCCTCTTTTGACTCCGAAGACATCCAATATTGATATTCTCGCATGAGTTGTGTACCAAAAATATCCAGCTGCTTCGGGTCTTTTTTTGCCAATTGCGTTATCATCAAAGCAAATACCGGCGGATTGCTTCTCGACATATAATAGGTACGGTTTCCTGTGGGTACATGTCCGAAATCTTGAATAAACTGGGCACTGTTGATGGCCTGATTAAGAGCCAAAGTGTCTTGTTTTAAATATTGCAGAGCCATAAGCGTAAGATAACTTCTAAAGTAATTTGATTCTTCAAATCTACCTCCACCAGCAAAATAGCCTTTTCGAGTAGGAATCAACGAGCCGTCATCGTCTTTGGGCTCTCTCTTTAAAGCCAAAAAAGTGGTTTCTATATATTTTTCGAAAGACAAACTTGATTTTTTATCATTGATTGCATAATTCGGCAAATTAAAATTCTGAGCTATAAACATCTTTAAATCAAATCCTTTTGTTGATTTGGCCTTTTCAAAACTCGCAAGAATAGAATCTGCTTTAAACTTTGGGGTGGCATCTGCAAAAAGTTTAGAATCATCAAAAAGTTTCTGTTTTTGAACCTCCTCAAAAAATTTTCCCCATTTCTTATCAGGAGATTGATATTCTTTTTTAGTGACCGCTTCGCCGCAAGAAAGAAGCAAAAAAAACAAACCGAAACACAATAAAAATCTCATTTTGACCAATTTATTCATAAAAAAAGGCATCTCGATCGAAAAAAGATGCCATTTTCTGATATTTCCTAAAATATTAATATCTCTCCAATCCACTAAAGAAAAACGAACTTTCGATGGCAGCATTTTCGTCAGAATCTGAACCGTGAACAGCGTTTTCACCTTTCGATTTAGCGTACGCTTTTCTTACTGTTCCTTCTGCTGCTTCAGCTGGGTCTGTAGAACCTATCAAAGCTCTAAAGTCAGCAACGGCATTTTCTTTTTCTAAAATCATGGCCACAATAGGGCCTGCTGACATCATTTCGCACAATTCACCATAAAAAGGACGCTCGGCATGAACCTCATAAAATTTCCCAGCTTGAGCCGCTGTTAACCGTGTTTTTTTCAAGGCCACAATTCTGAAACCACCTTCTTCAATCATTTTTAAAATTCCTCCCACATGGTTGTCTGCAACTGCATGGGGTTTTACCATGGAGTATGTTCTATTATTCGGCATGTTAATTTGTTTTTTTGCAAAAATAATACATTTTGGCGGTGTTTTTACAAGTTCTATTATTTGTAGGAAGTAGAGTTTTTAAAGAAATAGCTTCGTAAATTGCGAACGAATTGAAAAATAATATGATAGAGTATTTTACAGACGACAAACAGAAGCTGGATTTATATTTAGATTGGACGCAAAAAGCGAAAAATATTGTAATCACAAGTCACCAAAATCCAGACGGCGATGCCTTTGGCTCGGCCTTAGGGCTTTGGAACTATCTCAAACAATTTGATTTTGAAAAACTAACTTTTATTAGTCCAACAGATTACGCCGATTTTATAGCTTGGATGCCCGGTGTTTCAGCCATTGTGGTTTACGATAACAAAAACAAAGCTCATGCAAACCAACTCATTGCCGAGGCGGACTTGATTTTTTGTACAGACTTTTCGTCGGGCTCTCGAATGAAAGACATGAAAGACGCGGTCTTGAATTCTTCTTCCAAGAAAATAATCATAGACCACCACGAACAACCCGAGACCTTTGGCGATTTGCTCTATTGGAACGAATATGCATCGTCCACTTGCGAACTAATTTATCAAATGATTGTGAAGCTGGGTCATGAAGCTATGATTGACCTTGATGTGGCTACCTGCTTATATACGGGCCTTTTGACAGACACCGGCTCGTTTAAATATCCAGCCACTACACCCGAAGTGCACCATATTGCAGGAAAACTTTTGGCTAAAGGCGTTGTACCCTCAGCAATAAATAGAAGTCTTTTTGACCAAAACGATTTCGAAAAATTACAGTTCTTGGGTTATGTGTTGAGTAAAAAAATGACTTATTTGTCTGAATATCGAGTTTGTTACACCTATATTTCAGAAAAAGAATTAAAAAAATATAATTCGAAAAACGGCGATACTGAAGGTATAGTAAACTATGGCTTGTCTATAGCTGGCTCGGTAATGTCTGCCATTTTTATAGAAAAAGAAGGCTTAATTAAGATTTCCTTCCGTTCGGTTCATGATTTCTCAGTGGCTAATTTAGCCCGAGATTACTTCGAAGGTGGTGGGCACAAAAACGCCGCTGGCGGAAGATCAAATCTTAGTCTTGAAGAAACTGTCCAAAAATTCTTAACTTTGCTACCTCATTTAAAATCTCAATTAGAATTACAACCAAATTAACATTTTTATAATCATAAAATACAAACAAATGAAATTTACATTTAGCGTTTTGACAATCCTTGCTGTTTTAGGCTTGGTTTCTTGTGACAAGTTCAAGGTAACCACCACCAAAGATGGTGACAGATTACAAATTCACGAAAAAGGCAAGTCGGGAAAAGTTGGTAAAGATGGAGACATTATTTCTTTTGATTTAATTATCAAAACAGCCGCTGACTCTGTAATAAAAGACAGTTACAAAGAAGGACAAGATTTTGTAGTTCCTATTCAGAAAGGAGCATTTAAGGGTTCTTTTGAAAATGCACTCTATCACATCGGCGAAGGCGACAGCACCACGGTGTTAGTAAACGCTGACTCGTTATTTAAATTAATGGGACAACCACTTTCACCAGGAATTGCAAAAGGAAGTGATTTGAAATTTATAGTGAAAATGCACAAAGTGCAAACAAGAGCAGAATTTGACAAAGAATTGGCTGACAAAAAATCTCTTGAGCCAAAAACAATTGCTGATTTTGCTGCCAAAAGCATGAAAAACGCACTAAAAACAGCCGAAGGAATATACTACACAGAAAGTAGTGTAGGCAGCGGGGCAACGCCAGTAAATGGAGAAACCGTAGTAGTAGAATACGTAGGTAAGTTTATGGACGGAAAAATATTTGATCAGTCAAACGGTCAGCCTTTTGAAGTGCCACTCGGAGAAAGTAAAGTGATTCCAGGTTGGGAAGTTGCTTTGAAAACAATGAAGAAAGGAGGAAAAAGTACCTTTGTGATTCCTTCGACCTTGGCATACGGCGAGCAAGGTGGTGGTCCAATCCCTCCAAACACACCTTTGGTTTTTGATATTACATTGAAGGATATCAAGAAATAATAGCTTGAGTTTATCGTTTTTTATTTTTAAATAGTATTTGAAATGTTTTTATTGAAAAGATTCGCAGTTTTAATTGTATCAAGTGTTTTATTGTCTTCTTGTCTAGGAAAGTATGTTGAGAATGACCTTGACGCTTTGGCAAAAAATGAGGAGATAAAGATTGTAGAATATGGTCAAACCAATTCTTTGACACTCACTAAAAACGCTTCAACGGGTATTTATTATAACATCTCAAAAACCAATAGTGCTGGCCTAGCTGTATCCTCGGCTTATGATTTGCTATTGGCCTACTCTTTAAAAACAATTGATGGTAAAGAGATAATAAAGGCTGATTCGGCCATGTTCAATTTCTACACTAGTCAAGCATTTGACGGGTTCAAATATGCCTTGTTATTGCTAAAAGAAGGCGAAAAAGGCACTTTTTTGATTCCCTCTTATCAAGCTTATTATGAAAGCCCGCCAGCTGGTGTAGAAAAATATGCAGTTATTGTGGCCGAAATTGAATTATTAGACTTATTGTCAGAAGACGACAAGATTAATAATTACGTAAAAAAGAAAAGTATTACAATAACTGAAAAAACCAACACCGGTCTTCGTTTTATTAGAACAAGTGCCACAACCACCAATGATTCGCTCAAAACAGGTGACAATGTCTCGGTGAAATATAACGGTATGTTCTTAAGCGAAACCAGCTTTGATAGTGGAACATTCGGTGTAGTTATTGGTTCTAATTCTACTATAGCTGGATTTAGTGAAGGTATTTCAAAACTCAAAAAAGGCGAAAAAGCAAGAATCATTTTACCATCCAATATTGGTTATGGTAGCAAAGGAAGCGGTTCTATTCCGCCATTTACTCCATTAATTTTTGATATTGAGATTCTTACTGTTAATGGCAAATAATTTAAGCGTTTTTTAAAATGCTCAAAAAGACTTGGCTCAGCCAGGTCTTTTTTGTTTTTACTGATCTGAAAAGTCAAATTTGGCCAGGAAAATCTCTCCCTAAGCACTCAAGTAGTCATTTTTACTAAAATTCTTTTATTTTGTAGATATTTTATATTAATTTTGTATCTATATTAGACAATAGCAACATATTATTACGTATTTATAGATAAAATACCTTTTATGAAATCAGAAAATGCATACGTTCCTTACAAAGTAAAGGACATCTCTTTGGCCGAGTGGGGTCGTAAAGAAATACAATTGGCCGAAGCAGAAATGCCAGGCTTGATGGAAATCAGAAAAGAATACGGTCCTTCGAAGCCTTTAGCAGGTGCAAGAGTGGCTGGATGTCTTCACATGACTATCCAAACTGCCGTTTTGATAGAGACCTTGGTAGAACTAGGAGCCGAGGTTACTTGGTCTTCATGCAATATCTTCTCTACACAAGACCACGCTGCCGCAGCAATAGCTGCTGCTGGTATTCAGGTTTACGCTTGGAAAGGCCAAACCGCTGAAGAATTTGACTGGTGTATTGAGCAAACTTTGTTTTTCGGAGAAGAAAAACAACCTCTAAACATGATTCTTGATGATGGTGGTGATTTGACCAACATGGTTTTTGATGTTTATCCTGAGCTAGTAAGCGGCATCAAAGGACTTTCTGAAGAAACGACTACTGGTGTTCACCGTCTTTACGAAAGAATGAAAAACGGAACATTGTTGCTACCTGCAATCAATGTAAACGACTCAGTGACAAAATCTAAGTTTGATAACAAATATGGTTGTAAAGAGTCTTTAGTTGATGCTATCCGTCGTGCTACTGACTTGATGTTAGCTGGAAAAGTTGCTGTTGTAGCTGGATACGGTGACGTAGGTAAAGGTTCTGCTGAATCATTGAGAGGAGCAGGATGTAGAGTGTTGGTAACAGAAATTGACCCGATATGTGCTTTGCAAGCAGCAATGGACGGTTTTGAAGTAGTAACTATGGACGAGGCTTGTACAAGAGCTCAAATCTTTGTGACTGCTACGGGTAACTACAAAATCATCAGAAGCGAGCATTTCTTAAAAATGCGTGACAAAGCCATTGTGTGTAACATCGGACACTTCGACAACGAGATTGACATGGCTTGGTTGAACGAAAACTACGGAAGCACCAAGAATGTAATTAAGCCACAAGTGGACATGTACACCGTAGAAGGAAAAGACATTATCATATTGGCCGAAGGTAGATTGGTAAACTTGGGTTGTGCTATGGGTCACCCATCATTCGTGATGTCATGCTCGTTTTCAAACCAAATCCTTGCTCAATTGGAGCTTTGGAACAATACAGCGGCTTACGACAAAAAAGTTTATGTATTGCCAAAGGCATTAGACGAGAAAGTTGCGGCTTTCCACCTCGCTCACGTAGGAGCGAAATTGGATACGCTTTCTAAAGAACAAGCTGATTATATTGGCGTTCAATTAGAGGGGCCTTTCAAGTCAGAAATGTATAGATACTAAGAATTATTGTTTTTTAGACCAACCATCCTCACTTTTGGTGAGGGTGGTTTTTTTGTTTTATGCTGAAATTCGAAAGAGCACCTATCAACGAAAACCTGAATCAAATACTGGATTTGCAATAGCGAAATCTCAAGAAATTTTTGTCATAAGCAGCAAAGGCATCTCGGCGATGCCTAACGGCTGAGCATACTTTTGAATAATTGAAAAAAATCAATGATGCAGAGGCTGAGTGGTTATTAGAGACAATGGCTTGGTATATTGTGGTGGTGAATTTTCAATATCTTTAACAATAACAGTACTTATAGAGTTAACCCCTTTGACTATAAAATCTGTAGTTTCAGCGTTGCTTGTTCAGATAGCTACCGGCATATCATCTGCGTGGCATTATCGCAACTATAATGACATATTCCTAACAACTAGCCACTTTTAGCTATAAAACCACTACTTTTGCAAACCATTTTAGTTTATAAGGATTTTTGATGAAGAAAAAAATAGCCATTTTGGGTTCTACGGGTTCGATAGGAACACAAGCCTTAGACGTAATAGCTGCCAACAGTGACCTTTTCGAGGTGGAGGTATTGACTGCCCAATCCAACGCTGATTTGCTAATAGAACAGGCGGTCAAATTCAAACCAAATGTGGTGGTTATAGGCCAAGAAACGCTTTATGACAAAGTAAATGCCGCCCTAGACCCCCTGGATATCAAAGTGTACTGTGGTCAAAAATCTCTAGCATCGGTAGTAGAAAACGAAAACGTTCATACTGTTTTAACGGCTCTCGTTGGGTATTCTGGTCTGATACCGACCATCAATGCCATAAAAGCTGGAAAACACATCGCATTAGCCAACAAAGAAACCTTGGTAGTTGCTGGTGAGATAGTTACCAAGTTGGCCATAGAAAACAAAGTAGATATTTTGCCGGTAGATTCTGAGCATTCGGCTATTTTCCAATGTTTGGTGGGCGAATATATAAATCCTATTGAAAAGATAATTCTTACTGCTTCAGGTGGGCCATTTAGAGGGAAAGACCGAACTTTTCTTGAAAATGTAAAAAAAGAACAAGCCTTAAAACATCCCAACTGGGACATGGGGGCCAAAATAACGATAGATTCGGCGAGCATGATGAACAAAGGCTTAGAGGTAATAGAAGCCAAATGGCTTTTTAATCTCAAAGTTGAACAAATTGATGTTATAGTGCATCCTCAAAGTATTGTGCATTCCTTGGTGCAGTTTGAGGACGGTAGCATAAAAGCACAATTGGGCTTGCCGGACATGAAATTACCGATTCAGTACGCTCTGGGTTTCCCGAAAAGACTAAAGTCTGATTTTCCGAGGTTCGATTTTATAAATTACCCCAACCTGACTTTCGAAAAGCCAGATTTGGAGACATTCAGAAACCTTGGTTTGGCTTTTGAGGCATTAAAAAAAAGCGGCAACATGCCGTGTATTTTAAACGCCGCCAATGAAGTGGCCGTAGATGCGTTTTTGAAGGATAAAATAGGTTTTTTAGAAATGTCTGACATCATAGAATTCTGTATGCAGAGAATTAATTTTATAGAAAAACCAACTATTGAAGATTATATAGAAACAGATAAATCAACAAGAGAAGCAGCTTTAACAAAAATATCAAAATCATGAAGCAAAAAGAGCCATTTCACGTAATATATGAGGACAATCACCTGATAATTGTAAACAAAGCAGCGGGTGTACTCGTGCACGAAGATATTACCAAAGACAAAACCCTAGAGGATTATGTAAAAGAGTACATAAAAGTGACCCACAACAAACCCGGTGATGTTTTCTTGGGTACTATTCATAGGCTAGACCGACCTGTAAGCGGTATAGTGGTTTTTGCAAAAACCTCCAAAGCCCTCACAAGGATGAATGAGATTTTCAGAAAAAGACTTGTTCAAAAAACATATTGGGCAATAACCTACAAAAAACCTGAAAAGAAAGCAGGCAGACTTGTGCATTGGTTAAAGAAAGACAGTGCGTCAAACACCGTAACTGCCTACGATACAGAAGTGCAGGACTCACAAAAAGCAGAACTCACTTACCGATATATGGGCAACATTAACAAATATCATTTGATAGAGGTGAGCCCAATCACTGGCAGACCGCATCAAATAAGAGTGCAGTTGGCATCTCTAGGTTGCCCCATAAAAGGTGACGTAAAGTACGGGTCGCCAAGAGGGAATCAAGACGGGTCTATAAATCTTCACGCAAGACGCATTTATTTCATGCATCCCGTCAAAAACGAGCCCATAATCTGTAGAGCCGCAGTTCCTGAGCAGCCCTTCTGGGAAGAATTCTTGAGCCTTGACGACGAAGATATCAAATTAGAAAACCTCGGATTTGTTCATTAAGAAACAATTTCTTGCTTCTCTAGAATGTCTGACGAGGCTTGCTCAAATGTTTTCTTAACACCCTCGAAAGCACCAGTAATAATTCCTAGTGGAAGTATCAATGGCATAAAAATTAGCCACTGAACGGTCATAAAAAAATTTATTTTCTTCATAATGGTTAGTTTAATACGTTTATGGCTAAAAACACAAGAACCAAATTACCTTAAAGGTATTATATGTCAGTAAAGTAAAATAAATTACTTGAATAATCCTAATATGTTATTGCGTGGTATTAAAAAAAAAATAGATTTCTCTCTGTTTTTTAAAAAAAATTAGCACGGGTGCTGTGAATCAAGGCTTTCAAAACCCAGATTTAACTGTAAAAAATTAAGTTTGGAAATCAATAAGAAGTTAAGTATCAAATCTGGCAAACTTTTTTCCTCCCATTTGTAATTTTTACAGTTTCAATTTCTACCATCGAGATAGCCTGTAGCGAAAAGGTCTAAACGAAAAATGGCCTGCGTCTTTCGACACAGGCCACTAAATTTATTTTTCGAGATCTTAAACTAATATTTCCACCTCACAAAGGCCTCCATAGCTTGATACTCTGCCAAACCAAGTTTATTGTATAACTCCGCCGTGGTAGCATTTCGCTCCTCTGCTCTCTGCCAAAACTCACGGGCATCTGAACCTTGGAAAACCACGCCGTCTTTCTGTGATTGATGTTTGAATATACCAAAACGTTTCTGAATCACTTGGTCTGGGCTCATCGGTACGGCCATTTCTATTTCGTGAATTTCCCACTCAGCCCATGCTCCTCTGTATAGCCAAACCCAACAATCCTTCATGAAATTTTTGTGCTTAAGCTCACTTACAGCCTCCATTATGGCATCCAAACAAACTTTGTGCGTACCATGCGGATCGGCCAAATCACCCGCTGCATAAATTTGATGCGGCTTTATTTGCTCTATAAGTTCTTTTGTGATTTCTATGTCTTTTCTACCCAATGGTGCTTTCTGAACTTGACCCGTTTCATAAAAAGGCATGTTCATAAAATGTGCATTTTCCACCGGTATTCCGACAAACCTACAAGTGTTTTTAGCTTCCCCTTTTCGGATTAACCCTTTCACATGTCTTACCTCTGAGGTGTCTAATTCACTATCTTTTTTGTTTAAAAGGAAAGATTTTGCATCCTCAAAAATCTTGGTGGTCTCGTCGTTATTGATTCCAAACTGACGATTAAAGTCAACCACAAAATCTATAAATCTAATGGCTTCATCATCTGAAACGGCAATGTTTCCAGAAGTCTGATAGGCTACGTGTACTTCATGACCTTGATCTACCAAGCGTTGGAAAGTTCCACCCATTGAAATAATATCGTCGTCGGGGTGCGGACTGAAGATGATCAGCCTTTTCCTCTCAGGAAGAGCTCGCTCTGGACGGTTGGTGTCATCGGCATTTGGCTTGCCACCTGGCCAACCCGAAATAGAATGCTGAAGTTGATTGAAGACTTCAATGTTTATTTCATAAGCCTGCCCATAACCTGCCAATAGGTCAGAGAGTCCGTTATCGTTATAATCTTTGTTGGTGAGTTTGAGAATCGGTTTCTTAAGATCTAAAGCCAAACTACAAACGGCTTTTTTGGTCATTTGACTATCCCAAATAACATCCTCAACCAACCAAGGAGATTTCATTCTTTTAAGGTCAGAAGCTGCGGCTGTATCGACAACAAACAAAACATTGCCGTGACTTTGCAAATACGAAGACGGATTATGCTCCGAAACCGATCCCTCTACCGCGTCTGCTATCATGCCCGCTTTTCGCTCACCCCATGCCAACAAAACCACTCTTTTTGCCTGAAGTATTTTAGAAACACCCATTGTGATGGCCTTTTTCGGCACTTTTATGAGTTCTCCACCAAAATCCATAACGGCAGCCGCTCTTGTTGAATGATCCAACATCATCAAACGCGTTTTGGAGTTTATCAATGAACCTGGTTCATTAAAACCAATGTGGCCGTTTCCGCCAATACCCAAAAGTTGAAAATCCAAACCTCCTAAGCTGTCTATCTTGGCCTCATAACTTTTACAGAAATCCTCTATTTGGTTTTGAGGAATGTCGCCGAGTGGAATAAAATAATTCTCCTTTGGAATATCAACATGATCAAACAACTGCTCTTTCATAAATCTCCAATAGCTTTGTATGGCATCAGCCTCCATTGGATAGTATTCGTCTAAGTTGAATGAAACCACGTTTTTGAAACTCAAGCCTTCTTCCTTGTGCATTTTGATGAGTTCGGCATAAACGGTCTTTGGCGATGACCCCGTGGCTAAACCTAAAACACAGTTTTTACCTTCCTTTTGCTTTGACTTAATCAAGTCGGCGATTTCCTGTGCAACAGCTTTAGACGCTTCACGAGGATCAGCAAAAATCCTAGTTGGTATTTTTTCGTATGCAATGGGTTCTTTGAAAAGAGGATTACTCATGATGTATCAATTAGGTGTTTTTTTTACAAAAATAAAGCAATAATTATTTAAACCGACACACTTATTAAAATAATTTAAAAAGTGTGCAATCTTTATAGAACAATAAAAAGATTTTTTTGTGACAATATTATAAAAAATAGATTCAATAACTATTTATTTAAGTAAAACGTTAAACCTACATTGCTTACAATACGACAATCCAAATAATTGATGATGTCATACTTTACAAAACGCGTCGTTTTTTCCAGTTTCATTTTGTTATTCTCTGTAATTTTTTCAACAAGCCAATGTTTTTCACAAACGAATTTTACAATAAGCGGTAAAATAACCGATGCCAAAAACGGTGAGGGTATGATTGGTGTAAACGTTTTTATAAAAGAACTAAAAATAGGTGCGAGTTCTAACGTTTACGGATTTTATTCTATTACCGCTCCACAAGGCAAATATACCATTGTGACGAGCTACATTGGCTATAATTCCATTTCAAAAGAATATACGCTTAACAACAACCAAATACTAAACTTTGAGCTCATCGAAGAAGGAAAACTTTTGGAGGAAATAGTGGTGACTGGCAAAAGAGAGGACGACAACGTAAAAAACGTGGAAATGTCGGTCAATAAGGTGGAAATGAAAACCATTAAAAAAATGCCCGCATTTCTTGGGGAAGTAGATGTTATACGGAGCATTCAATTTCTTCCAGGCGTAAGTTCGGTGGGTGAAGGAGCATCTGGTTTCAACGTTAGAGGCGGCGGAATAGACCAGAACTTAGTCCTGCTCGACGAGGCTCCCGTTTACAATTCATCTCATTTGTTTGGTTTTTTCTCTGTCTTTAACCCTGATGTAGTAAAAGACGTAAAACTAATAAAAGGCGGAATACCAGCAGCTTATGGTGGTAGAGTATCTTCTATATTGGATGTAAGAATGAAAGAAGGAAACTCCAAAAAACCTGAATTCTCGGGCGGACTGGGAACAATATTTTCAAGGTTTGCTTACGAAAGACCTTTCCTGAAAGAGAAAGGAAGTTTTATAGTAGCTTTAAGAAGGTCGTATATTGATATTCTTGCAAAACCGTTCTTAAACGCCGACTTAAAAGGTTCAAGATTTTATTTTTATGACTTCACGGCAAAGACCAATTATAAAATCAACGATAAAAACACCATTTTTCTTTCTGGGTATTTTGGAAGAGATGTTTTTGGAGCAGACTTTGGTTTTAATTGGGGCAACTCCACCACTTCTTTTCGCTGGAACCATGTCTTCAACAATAAACTGTTTCTGAATACCACGGTTTTTTACTCCAACTACGACTACTCTCTCGACTCCGACTTATCTAACGAAAACAGTCAGGATTCTTTTGAATGGAAGTCTAATATACTCAACTACAGCATAAAACCAGACTTTAATTATTACCTAAACTCTAAAAACACGATATCATTTGGTGGCCAGGCGATATACTACACTTTTAATCCAGGCCAAGCAACTGCGGTGTCGGGTGGGCAATCTCGCTCTATAGGTTTAGATAGCAAATACGCCATGGAGTCTGCCTTGTATATGGGTAATGAGCAAAAACTGACCGATAAACTAACACTTAACTATGGTCTGAGGTATTCATTCTACAGCTATATGGGCCCTGGCACAGTTTATACTTTTAACGAAAAAATTACTCCCGGTGAAAGAAAACCGATAACCTCTAGCAGAATCTCGGAAAAAG
>CAMCYZ010000059.1 GCA_945885545.1 Spirosoma fluviale | reverse complement strand
CATCGTCGAAGCCATAGTCATCGGCTATACTTCCAGTTGGATTGACGATATGCCAACCCGAAGCCACCGCTGGTAAGGCATGCTGGGTGAGTGCATTGGAGGTTTCGCCTGGCACATATTGCATACTAAAAATATTCTCACTACTATTTTCATTGGCTGGGGTAAATAGCGTTTGATAATCTGCATCTATTTTATTGGAACCTAAATCAATGATTTGTTTGTAGGCAGCAGCGGCTTCGGTAAATTTCTTTTCTGCCAGATAGATTCTTCCCAAAAACGCCAATGCGGCTTGTTTGCTTGCTCTGCCTGTTTCATCGGCTTTGAGCGAGCCAAACGAAGGGAGATTGGCGGCAGCTTGCGTTAATTCATCAATCACAAATTTTACAACTTCACTTTTAGCAGCTTTATCCACATTATTGGCCTCATCGGGTGCGAGTGTTTTCTTTACCAGTGGAACAGCTCCAAAATATTGAGATAAATAGAAATATTGGGTAGCTCTTATAAACAAAGCCTCCGCTTTCATGCGATCTATTTTGGCTTGTTCCATTTTAACATTGCCTATATTTTCCAAAAAGTCATTGCAAATGGCAATTCTTCTATAAGACCCTGACCAATAGCCTAGTATCACGCTGTTGTCGGGCAATAAAGTGCCATTAGTAAGCCTATTTTGCATAGAATTATCTCCACGGCGATCATAAAGATTATCAGTTGCAAATTCTAAAAATACCAATCCGCAATAGCTCCACCAGTCTGTTGGTACTACATGCGTGCCGTAAGTCATGCTGCCTCTATACATACCCGTCAGGGCAATTTTAGCATTGGGTTCAGAAGTCCAAAAAATATCTTTGGCAAAAGCATTGCTGGGAAATTGTTCTAGTGCTTTTTCACAAGAAAATGAAATGGTCATCAGTATCGTTATTACCATGGATTTACCATAGTAAGACGTTTTGGCGATAAGGTTATATTTGAGATAGTTCATATCATTAAAATTTTAAATTGATTCCAAAAGTGTAAGTTCTTAAAATAGGATAGTAGCTGCCACCCGTATTGATTTCAGGATCCCAACCTTGTCTAAAGTTGTTAAAAGAGAACATATTTTCTCCTGTAACATAGAGTTTTAGATTGTTAAACCTCATCTTATCAAGGATGTTCTTAGGTACATTATATCCAAGTTGAACATTTTTGACCCTCAAGTAAGCCGCATTGATGACCCAAAAGTCTGAGGCTACTGTATTGGGCGTTCCACTATTCGTAACCTCTTCTAATCTTGGATAGTCTGGATACCTTGTAGGTTGGTCTGGATTAAATCTTCCATCCATTTGCCATTTTTGGATATTTCCCAAGTTAAAAAAAGCATAGCCAGCATAGCCTGTCAAAGTGCCTTTGACCCCAGCCACACCCTGCATAAAAACTGAAAGGTCGAAATTGCTGTATGAAAGTCCTAAATTAGCACCGAAGGTATATTTTGGAATACTGCTTCCAAGATAAGCCCTGTCGTAGATTGGGTCTACTTTTCCATCTGGTACACCATTTGGACCACTGATGTCTTTATACCTGATGTCGCCTGGTTTTGGCCTTGGCGTTACTGCCGTTTGTACAGGCCATTCGCTGATATCCCCAGTATTTAAGAAAACGCCATCTGATATATAGCCATAGTACATTTGCATGGGAAAGCCGATAAATAAATCTGAGCCATTGCCCACATAGCCGTTGGGTTGATTTACATTTCCCAATCCCAAAGTCAGCACTTTGTTGTTGATTATTGAAAAATTTCCATTGAAAGAATATTTCCAATTGCCTTTTTTACCTCGGTATCCTAAATCAAATTCCCAACCTGTATTTTCAACAGCCCCAGTATTGGTTTCGCTAATACCTACTCCTAATACCGTGGACACACTGGAAGACGGTCTAAATAGAATATCTTTTGTGTTTCTATTAAAGTAAGTAACGTTCAAGTTAAGGCTACCATTAAAAAAACTGGATTCTAAGCCCAGGTCATAGGTTTCGGTCGATTCCCATTTAATGTTTGGGTCACGAAAGAGAGCATAGGCTGCACCTGTGCTTACAGTGTTACCAAAAGGATAGTTTCTACCTGAATTCAACACCTGTTGGTAAGGATAATTTCCAATATTTTGGTTGCCCAATATACCCCAAGAAGCTTTCATTTTCATATCTGTAATCCAATTAAGTGGCTTCAAGAATGCTTCTTCCGAAATTCTCCAACCCACCGCTGCCGATGGGAAAGTGGCATATTTGTTTCCTGATGGAAATCTCGAAGAACCATCTCTTCGTACGGTTGCCTCAAATAGGTATCGCTCGCTGAAACTATATTTAGCTCTTGCAAATAGCGATTGAATAGCCCAAGCATTGTCAAAACCACCAACAAGCTGGTTAGTAAATCCGCCCATGTCTAACACCGTATAGTCGTTACTTGGAAAATCTTGTCTGTACCCATTAAAATAAGACTCATTTTGCTCTTCAAATGAATAACCCGCCAGCAAACTAAAGTTATGTTTATTGATTTCTTTGGCATATTCGCCGGTGTATTGCATGGTTTTGAAAATCAGCTTATTGCTCGATTGGTTCAAATACGCTTGGCTTTGAAAAACATTAGCATTTAATCTTTGTGAAGCCAAATAAGACCGTTGCTCAAATAAAGAAAAATTATACCCGCCAATAGCCGAGAGTGTCAGACCATCAATAGGTTTCCAATCCAACTTACTATTGACACCAAACCTTGAATTGGGATTTGTCAAATAGGAGTCGGAGGCAAGCCATGAGACGGGTGTGCCACCGCTTTCTGGGCCTACGCCATAATCGCCGTTGGAGGTCTGTCCTACAAAAATTGATGGGTATCGAATGGCATTCTGAATGAGCTGATCTAAGAAACCTCCTCCTTTATTAGCGGTGGCTTGTGGCTCTTTACGAGTTTCTAATGTGCCAAATATCCGAGTGTTTAATTCAATTTTATTACTAAGCTTATTTTGCATTGTCAATCGCTGATTGTAGCGAGTGAAGCTATTTTTTGTAACAATTCCTTCCTGGTTTAAAAACCCACCTGACAGGTAAAAACGGTTTTTATCGTTTCCACCATTCAACGTAATGGTATGAGCTGTTTGAACACCAGACCTTGAAAAAACTTCATCTAAAAAACGGGTATTTGGAAAATTATCTGGGTCGCTTTGATTGCGATATTTTTCAATCGTAGCAGGCGAAAAACTTTGACTTTCTGAGGCAATATTGTACATAGCAGCATAGTCTGCTGAATTAACAAAATCAGGAAAAGCGGTAGCATCATTGAACCCCACATAACCATCGTAGCTTACAGATAGCTTGTCGGATGTACCGTTTTTGGTAGTAATCAAAATAACGCCATTAGCGGATCTAGCACCATAAATAGCGGCTGAAGAGGCATCTTTCAGAACAGATATTGTTTTGATATCATTGGGGTTGATGTCGTTCATTGTTCCTGCAATTCCATCTATCAAAACAAGTGCATCGGGGGTAGCTCCAAAAGACCCCACTCCTCTCACTCGAATTTGCCCCCCACTTGCCCCTGGGCGACCTGTATTTTGAATCACAGTTACTCCTGGCATTTGTCCTGTAATTGCTTGAGATACCTGCGTAACAGGGCGGTTGTCAATATCTTTTGAAGAAATTTGTGAGACAGAACCTATGACGTTGACCTTCTTTTGTGTTCCATACCCAACCACTACTACTTCTTCAAGGGTTTTATTATTTTGTTTTAAAACAATATTTAGCGAAGTCTGATTACCAATAAAAACTTCCTGTGGAAGATACCCCACAAAACTAAACACCAAAACTACTTTATCGTCTGGAATAGCAATTGAATACTCTCCATTTGTATTGGTGGTGGTGCCACGTGTTGTACCTTTTATGGTTACACTTACGCCTGGTAGTTTTTCGCCTGATTCATCGGTAACTGTACCTTTGATAACAATATCGGCGGGTGACTCTGCCTGAGATTGTTGAACTCTTTGAATCTGCCCTAATTTTATTGCTTTAGGGGTTAAAACAATTCCGTTATCAGTACTTCTGTATAAAATATTTAATGGACTAAGTAAAGTTTCCAATACCTCCCCTAAAGGTTGATTTTTTGCATTGAGTGCTACTATTCTATCAGCCTGAATTACCTCAACACTGTACATAAATCTAACCTTAGCTTCCTTTTCAAGTTTGGTTAGTACCGTTTTTAGAGATTTGTCCTCAATTCGGATACTAATCCGAGTTTCGAGCATCCCTTGAGCATCTGCATCACGAGAGTAACAAAAGCTTACGAAGCAAATGGCCAATACCATTTGAATAATCGAGATTTTCATGATTTTAAGGCATAAACCATGGTTAAATAGTTTTTTTTTCATTAATTTGAATGTTTTTGTGATTTTTGAAAAATTGAGCAAAACAATTCTCTAAACTTCCTAAGAGAATTTTTAGGTGTTTGGGAATCCGAGTCGGTGATGTTGAGACCATTACCGACTCTATTTTTTTAGTATTTTATTTATATCATACGAAAAATTTAAGGTTACATAATTGATTTAAATTTCATTAACATCCTTTTCCATAAATCATAATTTCACCATCTACTATTTCATATTTGGCTTGAATGATTTCACAGATAAGTGCGAGTTTTTCATACAAGGTTTCGGTTTGAAAACTTGCCGTAACAGTGCATTTATTAAACACATCTTTATCAAAACCTATTTTTACCCCATAAATACCTTCAAGCCTCGAAAAAATATCCGAAACCTTAGTTTCAGAAAAAACTAAACTTGCGTTTTCAGGAATTGTATTGAGCCGTATAGGCTTGTCTACCAAGGTTTTTACCAATAATTCTTGTTCTTTTTCAAATACTGCTTTTTGGTTCGGAATTAAAACAATTTCCGTCGATAGCGATTTGCTATTTTTTGATTTGCTATCTTGTCTATATACCGTAACTTTTCCGCTCCGTACATCTACCGAAATATTATTGTCTTTTTCATAGGCTTGAATTCTAAAGCTTGTTCCGATTACTTTGGTGACCAATTTTCCAGTATAGACCAAAAATGGTCTTTGCGTATCTTTCGCTACATCAAAAAAAGCTCCTCCTGTTAAAAAAACTTCTCTTTTTTCTTTACCAAATTCATTGCCATAGCGTAATTCGCTATGTGGTTCTAAAGTGATTTTGCTTCCATCAGCTAGTTCAAAAATAATTGACTGCTTTCCATGGTTAGTATGTGTAGCTTTTTGTTCTATTGATGAAATTGTATCAATATTCGTAATGTTTAATACATTCTTGCTGGTCATCCACCAACTTAATCCGAAAATAATAGCAATAGATGCTGCTATACGAAGCCATTTAAAACTAATAATTTTTAAACCAGGATATTTATGCTGAGTTTCAACCAGAATGTTTTGTATTCCATCGTTAATCTCCTCATCAGAGAACATATCCGTATTCTTAACTTTCAGGGCAATCACTAAGGACTTAGCATCTTCTATTAATTGAGTTTTTTCAGGATATTTCTCAAGCCACTTCTCCCAGAACGTATCTTTAGATGGCAGCTCACCCAATGACCATTTCCGAAAGTAAGCGTCTAAAACCAAATCCTCAACACTACAGTTGTTGTAATTTTTCATAAAATACCATGATTTTTCTTGCCTTCAAGTTAAAGAGACAAGGGAATTGATTTGGTACTGAAAAAAATTAAGAAAAATATAAAAAACTTGGTAGTAGTAGTAAAAACCAGTTTTGACGTATAGATTTTATAGCCTCATGTATTAGATTGATTACTGAGCGGTAGTTAATAGCCATGATGCTAGCTATCTCCTCGTAGGGTAAATCTTGCGTAAATCGTAAAAATATAGCTTCTCTTTGACGTTTTGTTAATTTATCCAACTCCATCTGAAGTTTTTGAAGGGTTTCTGTTTCTATTTCACGAGAAATAAAATGAGTTTCGATATTGAACTCAACGTCAAAATTAAGCTTCTCCGAAATCTCGTCGGCTTCTCTAAACCATTTTAATCGACCACTTTCTCTGATTATATTTTTGCGAAGGGCTTGCAATAAATAAGATTTTACAGATCCCACGTCGCTTAAATGCTCTCTACGATTCCATATTTCCACGAACAAATCGTGAACGCTATCTTTAACAAATTCCTTGTCACGATAAAATCGAACCCCATAATTAAGCAGCATAGGATAGTACTGTTGAAGCAAAGTTTCAAAAGCACTTCTTTCGCCTCTTTTAAAGGCTTGCCATAGTAAAGCATCATCTACGTTATTGCTATTTACTTTCTGATTTACCACCGCTGAGTTTTAAATTAGTACTATTCGTGGTAAAGATAAAATAATTTTTAGTTGAATAAGGCCTTAAATTGAAAATAGAATTTACAATTTGAAACTATGCATCATACCAATGCAGTTATTGTACCGATTATTCCAACGAGTTAATAATTATACGTAACCTTAGGTTTTAACCTAATAAATATCAAAAAGCTCCTCAATTAAGTGCTTACTTTATCGGTTAGTTGCTTCTTTGATTTAGTGGCGACAGCTTGTTGCCGATGTACTTATAAGTTCTTTTTCAGTTAAAGTGACTGAAGTTTCGGCGGGAAATAAAAGGCTAATAATCAAACACTTATAAAGTAACAACTGATGCTAATTAGCAGTTAGTTGCAATTTTCAAATTAAATACTAATTGTTCTTTATATTTTTTTTACAATCCGTTGTACAATTTCGCTTCCAAAGGATTTTTTTAGCCCAAAACATTGCCAGCGAAGTTTACAGGGGTCGCCTAGGCAGGATCATTTCGGACCCCCGTTGCAGTAAAAAAAATGTTTTTTTGTTTGGGACCGAACTTTCGGCTTTTTTTCAAAGGGCCGGCAACACGGCGGTAGGTCGACACGCAAAAAGAAGCGGGCACGCCTAGTGCCGCTTGGCAAGGCACACAAAGTATATAATTAATGTTGTTTTTTAGCCCCGAAAATTTAGTTAAAGTGATTTATTTTGTTTCCGATCTATCTTCAAAAAATTTAAAGTTCTTTGGACTAGCACTAACATAAACTTCATGTTTAGAACAAATTCTTAAAAAAGTTTTAGCATTTTTTATCTTTTGTTCACCGTATTGCTGATTAAACCTCTTTACTTTATCCAACAGTTTTTAAAAACATCATAAAAACTAAAATTAATGTCTTTTTTTGATAGTGGATTTTTAAAATCAAAAAAACAAATATGATGATTTAGAGCTTCATAATTTGAATGAATAGTTTTTTTTAGATTTTGATTCAGAAGATAACCAAAACCACTTTTCAAAGGAATTATCCTCTTCAACTTTTGGCATTGAATTTTCAGAAATACCCTCAAAAGCAATCTTCCTTGCATTCCTTTCAAGAGTAAAAATTACCTGCGTTACAGCAACGGTGATAATTTGCTCAGAAACAACTGTGTTATTCAAAGAAGTAACTGAACTAATTTTTGAAGTCTAACGTAAAAATAAACAAATGACTGTTAAGCGTTTTCTTTTATTTTCTCTTTAAATTTACATGGTCAAACCTCAAAATACATTCAGGTTTGAATCGAAATATCCAAGCTAGCTCAGAAAAAGCATTGGAATTATAAATATTCAACCAAAATAAAATGAAAAAAATTCTATTATCCCTCCTACTCCTCTCAGTAGTTTCTGCGGTTTTTGTTGCTTTTAAACCCAAAAAGCAAAAACGCCCAAACATTGTTTTTATCATGTCTGACGACCATGCCTATCAGGCCATTTCGGCGTATGACAAACGACTAACCCAAACGCCAAACATAGACAGAATAGCCAATGAAGGTATGTTGTTTTCGAACGCCTGCGTTACAAACTCCATTTGTGCTCCTTCGAGAGCGGTTATTTTGACAGGGAAACACAGCCATCTGAACGGTAAAATAGACAACCATTTTCCATTTGACACGAGCAATGTTACTTTCCCTCAAATTTTGCAAAAAAATGGCTATCAAACGGCCATGTTTGGGAAGTTGCATTTTGGTAATAACCCAAAAGGATTCGATGAATTTCAGATTCTGCCCGACCAAGGAGATTATTATAACCCAGATTTCATCACAAAAAAAGAAGGCAGAAAAAAATTCACAGGCTATGTAACTGACCTTATCACAGACTTGACACTCAATTGGCTCAAAAACGAAAGAGACGAAGAAAAACCATTCTTTTTGGCCTATTTGCACAAAGCTCCACACCGCGAATGGCTTCCGGCTGAGCGTCATTTTAAAGAATATTTGAAGAAAACCTTTCCTGAACCAGCTACGCTTTTTGACAATTATGAAGGACGAGGAAGGGCGTCGAAAGAGCAAGAAATGAATCTATTGACGCACATGAACTGGGCTGGAGATTCTAAAATCACACCTGAAAACATGGATAAGTTGGGCATCAAGGAATCGCATGCTTACGACAAAAAAAATTATAACCACACGGTGGGTAGAATGAATCCAGAACAAAGAAAAGCTTGGGACGATGCTTATGGCAAAATGAATGAGGAGTTTATGAAGAAATTCCCGAGCATGACCGACAAAGAGAAGATGCAATGGCGTTATCAACGCTATATGCAGGATTATTTGGGAAGCATTGCCGCTGTAGATGATGGAGTTGGACAAGTTCTGGATTTCTTGAAAAAGAATAATCTGGACGAAAACACCATAGTGGTTTACACCTCCGATCAAGGGTTTTATTTGGGCGAACACGGCTGGTTCGACAAGCGATTTATTTTTGACGAATCCTTTAAAACTCCGCTATTGGTTAAGTGGCCTGGGGTTATTCAAGCTGGCTCCAAAAACACTCAGATGGTTCAGAATCTAGACTTTGCCCAAACATTCCTTGAGGCGGCGGGCATAAAATCGCCCGCAGATATGCAAGGAGAAAGTTTGATTCCGATATTTAAAGGTCAAGGCAAAAACTTTAGAGATGCGGCATATTATCATTATTACGAGTACCCTAGCGTACACATGGTTAAGAGGCATTACGGAATCGTAACCGAAAAATACAAGCTCGTGCATTTTTATTATGACATAGACGAATGGGAATTGTACGATAGAGTCAACGACAAAAACGAAATGAAGAACGTGTACAATGACCCTAAATATACCCAAGTAAAAGCCGAACTGCATAAAAAGTTGGCTGCCCTAAGAATCAAATACAAAGACTCTGAGGCACTAGACAAAATGTATATTGCCAAATACGACGAATTAATAAAAAAAAGGAAAGTGTCCAAGTAGATTGAAACAACAAAGGTTTTGGTTTACCTGAATTTCTTCCAGAATCTTTTAAGAATAGATGCCGAGAAATAATGAATTTGATATGCTAGATTGTCTTTGATTTACAATCTAGCATATTTCTTTTGTTCATCATCGACCACCAAAACCCAGTCTTGGCCATATCCTGAACTTGGAGGAGTAAAAACTTTGGTGCCCTTGTTTTCGAATTTTCCAGCATCTTTTACTTCGCCATTGCGAGGATTAAACCAGAAAGCCGTGTAATTTTCGCCCGAAATTTTACCCAATTGCAATGTAAATGACTTGCCTGTAACACTATATACAAAAGCATAATCATTGCCCCGTGTGGCTTGAATTCGCTCATAGGCTGCCAAATTATTCTCTAAAATCAAACTTTGGTCGGGGATTCTATCCAATATCGGCCTGGCTTCTATAAGTTTTTTCAAATATTTAACTTGCTTTGCCGCAGGTAAATCTAGTGCAAAATGCCAGTAAGTTTTAGGGCCATTCACGGCCTCGGTTTTGGGAGAATACATTTGCCAAATGTCATGACAGCCATAGGTAAAACCAAAAGCTCCTGCAAAAACATCTAAATAAATGGCTTTTCTGACGTCATAGGCATTGGTGGTGCCGTTTTCGTTGGCGTTGAAACAAACGGGATGATCTTCATAAATGGGTTCTCCATCCATCACGGGTTTGATGGGCAATTTATCATAAGAGCCTTTAATACGATCAAAAACCGTCGCATCTCTACAATGACCTGTTTGGAACATGTTAAAATCAAACCACGCCTCATTGTGAAACCACTCGCTACCACCTTCTTTGTTGGGTTGGGGATGAAAGGTAAGCAGTCCTTTGTCGTTTCCACCCAAACCCTCCACCACACCGGCAGCCATGGCGTTCCAAATTGCGGCATCGGCAGTTCCTGGCCTCGGGTTTCTGTCACCACCCATTACCCAAACTACATTTGTCCTGTTTTTATATCTGTTGGCTATCCATTTACCATAAATTTTGGCATTATTTTCATTAAAAATTTCAGGTCCAGTACCCCATTTATCTTTAAAAACTTTATCGCCCCAAGTGGGTAAAAGGCCAATATTTAGTCCCAGTTCATTGGCCTTGTCAATGATGAAATCTACGTGTTTGAAATAGGCTTCGTTTGGCCTTGTAGGGTCATTATCTATAAGGGGTTTTTCGCCATAAGGATTAGGTTTATTGAGGCCATCCATTTCGGCCAAAGCCACGGCTTGAATGATTGTAAAACCCTGAACAGCACGTTTTCCCAAATAAAAAGTGGCTTCTTCTCTATCTAAGCGATGAAACAATTCCCAAGCCGTATCCCCTACCCACACAAACGGTTTTCCGTCTTTCATTAGATACCGTTTGTTGTCACTAACTGTAAATGATTGGGCTATGGAAAATTGAACAAATAATACAATAGAAAATAAGGTCAATAATGTTTTTTTCATCTTCGGATTGATACAGGTTTGTTAAAATACTATTAAGAATTGATATTACTTCAGACGTACATATTTCTCCACAATTACACGGTCGATGCCCAGTTTTTCGAGTTTCTCCACACCTTTCTGAACCAAAGTGTCATTTTGGATTTTTACCACAAATTCAAACTTGTGGTTTTCCCATTGGGGATCGATAAAATATTCTAAGTTTTCGGAGTATAGACTATCTTTCAAGGTGTAAGTTCCTCCACCAGCCGTATATGCAGCTCTAGTAGAATCTTTAGCACCTGTGATGTCGTGACTTAAGAAAGCAAAGTGGCTGTCATTGATTATTTTCACCATTTTGACCTTTGGATTGAAGGTAGAAAAAGTAGAGTCTTTTTCGGTAGAAGTGGCCGAAATTAGTTGCCAAGTACCTTCTAAAGATGAAGTAGATTGTTTTTCACAGGCACAAAAAAC
Source organism: Spirosoma fluviale (assembly GCA_945885545.1). GTDB lineage: Bacteria > Bacteroidota > Bacteroidia > Cytophagales > Spirosomataceae > Leadbetterella > Leadbetterella lacustris. The sequence continues at coordinate 8,460 of CAMCYZ010000059.1, read as the reverse complement.
AAATAGTAAAGCAATGATTCCGAAGAAAGGTTTCATACAATATTAAGGTTGACTTGTTTAAGGAATACGAAAATAGGCAATTATGCTTTGTGTTACAAAAACTGATGCTGTAAACCGCAAGGTAACTCAGTGGAATTGAAAAGATAAAGCACAGAAACTGCATCCAAAAAGCATAACAATTTGTCAACATTATTTCAGAAAATGATTTAAATTAAAACCTAAAAATAAGGTTTTTTGACACTCCTATGGTTTTCTAATTTCAAAATTAGTGAAGACATCCTTGACCCTAAAAACCACCACCAAAGCCGACAATGCTGTAAGAATGGCAATAAATGCTATGCTAAAATTAACTCCAAAACTATCAGCAAGTAAGCCCGTTGTAATAGCACCAATGGCGTATCCCAAATCTCTCCAAAACCGGAATGTACCCAAACTCTCGGCTCGTTGTGATGGATGTGTAAAGTCTGAGATGGCATTGATAAAAGTAGGATAAACCAATGCCGTACCAAAACCCAAAAGGATACCAATGATTGCAAAATGCCAAAATTGTAAAGCAAAAACGAGTGCAAATATGGCTAAAGATTGAATGGCCATTCCGAAAAAAAGTAGCCATTTTTTGGAATAAATATCAGACAATTTCCCCGTGAAAAGCTGACTTAAACCCCACACCGTTGGATAAACAGCAGCCAAAATCCCTATCTGAGCAGGCGTAAATTGCAAAGTAAGTAAGAGCATGGGCAAAAGTCCCCAAATCATACCGTCGTTTAGATTGTTTACCAAACCTGCCTGTGTAATGCCACTGAGTGACCTATGCCTAAATGTAGTATCTATAAAAATATTTGAAAGCAGAGGAATATTGCTCTCAATAGACTCATTTTTTACATGATGTTTGGTATCTTTTACAAATACCAAACTCAGAAACAAACCCAAAACTGAAAAGGCTATTCCGAGGTAAAATGGATAGGGCCTAAGTCCATAATGACTGGCAATATAAGCCGTCAAAAATGCGACAATTCCGACTGAAATGTACCCAGCAAACTCGTTGATTCCTACCGCCAAACCTCGCTTTTTACTTCCTACCAAGTCTATCTTCATCACCACAGCCATGCTCCATGTAAGTCCTTGGTTAATGCCCAACAAAATATTGGCAAAGATAACCCAGTCCCAGGAATTGGCGAAAATGAGAATATATGGAATGGGTAAGGCAAAAAGCCAACCTATAACCAAGAGGTTTTTACGGCCAATAATATTGGCTAGTTTGCCTGTGAAATAATTACAAATGGCCTTTATGATACCAAAAGCAATAATAAATGAGAAAATAGCAGTTTTAGAAGAAATACCAAACTCTTGTTCGGCCAATGCGGGTAAAACGGTGCGTTCGAGGCCAATCATTCCGCCCACAAAAGCATTGATGACTACCAAAAGCGAAAACTGCTTCCAATTTTCTTTTAATCCAAATTTTACTTCCTCCATGCTTAAAGATTTTGATTGTTTAACCAAGCTTTATAGCCACCAGAAAGTGAGTAGGCATTGAAGCCTTTTTCAAGCAGTAAAGAAGCAGCAAATTTGCTCAATTCACCTCCACCACAATAAGCAACTATCTGAGTAGTTTTAGGAAGGGCTAAGTTTTCAAATGCATGACTATCACCTGCTTTTAATCTTTCATAAACGTCATAATGCAGACTATCTGGAATAAAACCATTGGCCCGATGGGCTTCTGTTCTTATATCTAATACATTAATAATTATATCTTTAGAAAGAGACTTTCTTAAATCAGCGACCGAGATTTCTTTAAATAATGACATTGAAAAATTGATTTTAACGACGCAAAATAGCCAGTTGCAAAATCAATTTCCTTTAACAAATGATAAATAACGAATTTAAAAAGAAAATACTTGGGTGATTACTTACTATTTACAAACCTTTCCCAATCCTCGGCCATTTTCCCTTTTAATACCCTTGGAAACTTATGCTGTCCGCCCTCTTTTCCGTTGCTTTTCATCCAATCGATAAATATAGAATTAGGCAAAACTTTACAAAAAACATTTTTCAAAGCATGTGTTCTTTCGGTGGCATAATCGTCGTTGAGTAGTTTGATTTTTTCATCTATTCGGCGAGCAAGTTCAGTCTCGTCCTGACAATTGTCGCTGCCCACATACCATTGATGGGCAAATAGAGGCGGATGTTTTTTACCAATAACCGTAAATTCTTTGATGGTAATCTGCATTTCTTCGGCCACTTCCATAATCGCCTTGTTCATGTTTTCTACCGAAAGGTGTTCTCCGCAAAGGCTTAAAAAGTGCTTTGTCCGGCCAGTTATTACAATCTCGGCGGTTTTTTTATTAATAAACTTTATGGTATCCCCTATCAAATATCGCCAAGCTCCAGCACAGGTACTCATCAAAAGAGCATATTCGGTTTGTTCTTCTACCTCGCTTATCATCCATGTTTGTGGATTGGCTCTGAGATTTCCTTCTTCGTCAAAATTCGTATCGGTAAACGGCACAAACTCATAAAAAATCCCATTATTCAACACCATTTGGAGGTGTCCATTGGGTCGAGATTGATAGGCAATAAAACCCTCAGAAGCCAAATAAGTTTCAAGATAATAAAACGGCTTGTTGGTATCCAAAAGTTTAGCAAATCCTTCTCTGTATGGATCTATAGACACCCCGCCCCATCCAAACGCCACCAAGTTTGGCCATATTTGGTGAATATTTTCTACCTTATAATGAGCTATGATTCGCTCAAAAAGAATCTGAATCCAAGCGGGTACTCCAGCCACAAATGCCACATCCCAGCTTGCGGCGTTTAGGGTAATTTCTTGTAGTTTGTTTTCCCAACTTTTCTCTTGGCTGATAGCTTTGCCCGGTTTAAAAAACTTCTCAAACCAAAATGGCATCTTGCCAACAGTAATTCCACTCAAATCACCCTCAAAATGGTCGTCGATTTGGTTGAGTCTTGTACTTCCACCCAAAAGCAAATAGCCTTTTTCAAAGGTTTCTTTGGGTAAATTTCTAAAATGCCCAAGTGTAACAATTTGAGCAATACTGGCTCTGTGAATAGCTTTTATCATGGCCTTTGTAACCGGAATGGCCTTTGAAGCGGACTCAGAAGTACCAGAACTCAAGGCAAAATATTTGACTGTGCCCGGCCATGTGATGTTTTTTTCGCCGTTGCGAGCTTTTACCCACCATTCATTGTACATTTTGTTGTAGTCATGAATAGGCACTTCTGCTTTAAAATCAGCATAGATTGCCTTCTCTTTTTTGAGGGTATTTATGCCGGCAATTTTCTCAAAGTTATAGTATTTACCGAAAGCTGTCTTTCGGGCTTTTTTTAACAACTTAAACAACACTTTACGTTGGTGCTTAGCAGGTTTTATAATCCTGAGTTTTTTGAGATTGGCAGTTAATGCAATACTTCTTTTGATGATACTCCCCAACAAGGCCATAAATTCTTTAGCTATTTAGCAATTGCAAAATTAAAATGAACCATAGGTTAATTTCTGATATTCAATGTAAAGAAATTGTTTTATTTGAGTTAAGAAATTACTCAAAGTACTGATTAATAACCATTTCCTAACATTTTGAATACTTTCTGATAACAATTCAACTGTAGTTTTGAATATTTAAATATTAGATCTTTTGGAGAAAAGAAAAAAATATAAAACAGTCGTTATTTCTGACGTACATCTTGGTTCAAACGGCTCAAAGGCCGAAGATGCTACCACATTTTTGAAACAACTTTCGTGTGAAAAGCTGATTCTGAATGGTGATATTATTGATGGTTGGCAGCTAAAAAAATACGGCACTTGGCGGAAAAAGCATACTGGTTTTCTGAGAGTTGTACTCCGAATGATGGAAAAAGACAATACCAAAGTGATATATATCCGAGGTAATCACGATGATTTCCTGGACCAGGTGATGCCTTTGGTGGTGGGTAAAAACTTCCAAATAAGAAGAGACTATGTTTTAAAGTCTGGCAATAAAAAATTCTTTGTTACCCATGGCGATGTGTTTGACTCTATCACTTCGCACATGAAATGGCTGGCCTACTTGGGTGATATTGGCTATACATTTCTACTTTGGATCAATAAGTTTTATAACCAATACCGCAGTTTCAGAGGACTACCTTATTTTTCTCTTTCACAATCTATCAAACAAAAGGTAAAAATGGCCGTCAACTTTATTTCAGATTTTGAAGAAAAACTGGCGGAGTTGGCAAAGGCAAAAAACTGTGACGGAATCATCTGCGGTCACATTCACAAACCTGATATTAAAACTTTTGATGGCATTACCTATATGAATTCGGGCGATTGGGTGGAGTCTCTTTCGGCATTAGTGGAAGACCACAACCACGAGTGGAGTCTAGTATATTTTTATACGGTTCCTAAAGTAGAGATTCCACTCAAGAACGAACAAATCAATTTAGAAGAATGGCCGAAGGCCGTTTAAAACCAATATTTTGTAAACCAACACCCCTATTTACTACAACGCATTGCAAAAAACGAACCCATGCGTCTTAGTGCCTTAGCGGTTAAACCAAAGCATTTATGAAATTTGCATTTATCGTTCAGGGCGAAGGCAGAGGACACCAAACCCAGGCTATTTCGTTGGCAGAGATGCTCATCAGCAACGGTCACGAAGTAGCGGTGGCACTTGTCGGAACCATAAATCCGTCTAAATTACCTGTGCTATTAGCAGAAAAAGGTAATTTTAAAATAGAGACTTTCCAAAGTCCGAGCTTGGTTTATGATCCAAAAACAAAAGCCCTCAGTTTGCCCAAAACTGTGAAAAACGCTTTGCCAAATCTCAGAAAATATTTTTCGAGTATCCAGAAAATTCGACGAGTTATTGACCAACATCAGCCCGACATCATCATAAACTTTTATGATTTTTTGGGAGGACTATACACGGCTTTCTGTAATCCGAAAGCCCAGGTATTATGCATAGGTCATCAATATTTATTACTAAATAGGAATTTCAAACATCCGAAAAACCATTGGTTTGATAGACAGATTGTAAATTTTAATACCAGAATAACTGCCCTTGGAGCAGACAAATTGCTGGCTCTGTCATTTAGTGAATTCCCTGACGACAAGGGTATCGTAACCGTGCCGCCACTTCTAAGAAACGAACTGGTTTATTACTCCACAGATAACTATGGATATATTTTAGTGTACCTCACCCAAGCCGAATTGGTCAGTGAAATTTTTGATTACGCCAAAGAATATCCTGAAGTGAAGTTTGAAGTATTTATTGATAAGGCAATAAAAGAAGTTCCGAATAACATAAATATCAATCCAATCTCGTCTTCGGTATTTATTCAAAAAATGGCCAAATGTAGCGGAATCATCAGCACAGCAGGTTTTGAATCGGTCTGCGAGGCCATGTATTTGGGCAAACCGGCTCTGATGGTGCCTATCAAAAAACACTATGAACAACTCTGCAACGCCCTAGATGCCGAGCGAGCTAGAGGTGGCGTTTACTCTCCCACTATCGACGTGCCATTGTTTTTGGAATACCTTAAAAAGCAGAATAGTCATAATCACCAAAACTGGATCAACCAATCAGAAAGTATTTTTCTGCGGGAGTTGGGTTTGGAGGTTGAAGAGGCTGTTGTGGTTTAGATTTAACCGCAAAGTTTTTTTTAACCGCAAAGTTTTTTTTAACCGCAAAGTTTTTTTTTAACCGCAAAGTTTTTTTTAACCGCAAAGATTTACGCAAAGAACGCTGAGGAAATTATTCACTTTTAGAACATTTCCCAACTCATTTGTTAACCGCAATGATTTTTTTTAAACGCAAAGATTTTCGCAATGGCATTCGCAAAGAACGCGGAGAAACTTATTGTGAACTTCTCTTTGCGAACTTTGCGTATATTTTCTTTGCGTTCTTTGCGTTTAATTCTACCTATGAAATTCAAATCTCCACTCTCCTCCTTTCCAAATACTTGTTAACTATCTCCAAGCAATCTTCCAAACTGGGTAGCTCTATATTAGGTATTTTTGCTTTGTCATCCCATTCACGAAGTTTAAGGCTTCCTTCAAAAAAAGGGTGGTTTTCAAATTCAAGTGCTTCTTTTTCGGTCATTAAACCACCTTGAAACTTCATGGTTTTCTTACTTGCCATAGACAAAGCTGCATAATATTCAGGTCGCTTAAAACACAAATACCTTTTGGCAGGGACATGATTTTGTACCACGGCCTGAATTTTCTCAGAAAAACCTCTTTCCGCCAGCCAAACTTTAGCGGCTTCCTCGTGGTCTTTTCGACCATACACTTCCATGGAATTGTCATCGTCAGTTTCAATCAAATGCCCGATATCGTGGAGAAAAGCAGCTACCTGCATCTCTAAGGATTCTTCCTCACTGATAGCCAGTAACATAGCTTGTGCGGCATGCTCAAACTGGCTTACTCTTTCACCAAAATATTCATCGTTACCACTTTTGAAGAATAAATATTTGATTTCTGAGATGATTGCTTTATTAGATTTTTTCATTTGTTCTAAGTAGTATTTTTTTAACGCAAAGACGCAAAGGTTTTCACAATACTCGTTTAGGTTTTTGTTAAAAATTTAGTTCTTTTTTTTAAAACGCAAAGACACAAAGTTTTTTTTTAACAGCGAAGACACAAAGGTTTACGCAAAGAACGCTAAGGTTTTTTTTAAAAATTTAGTTCTATTTTTTAACCGCTAGGTCGCTAAGACGCTATGGTTTTTATTGAAAATTTAGTTCTATTTTTTTAACCACTAGGTCGCTAAGACGCTATGATTCCCCAGCTTGTTATATACATTCTCTTTCCGTCCTTTGCGTGCTTTTCTCTTTGCGTGCTTTGCGTTTTAATAATAGTGTCTTTGCGGTAAATTATAAACATGTGAAAAACAGCCCATTCATAAGAAAAACGGAGCAATTGCCCCGTTTTCTAGAATAACTCATTTTTAACATTTTAAACTTAAACCTATGAATACGAAATTATTTTACAATCCAAAGCATGTCGTTGATATCGTCCTTTCCACCAAACTGACTCGCAATGGCTGCCTTGTAATTGACTGCATTTGTAGCACGCTCCGAAAGTGGGTACTGCCATCTAACAGCAATGCGGTTAGAGTTGCCATTTCCTACACCTGTGTAAAACTTCGGAAAGCCTGTGCGTCTCCAGTTGAAATACGCCTCCATGCCTGAGTTCATAAAGAAAGCAAGATATTTTTGGGTTAAGATTTGCTCTTGACCTAAAACAGTTTTTCCGGCATATTTTACCAAATCTTGGGCATAATATGTATCAAAATCAAAATCAATATTGAACGTAGCCAAATCGGCTGCATCACGACCGCCTGTTTTTGAATACGTCATGGTATTTGTACCATTTTTTACTCCGTAAAAATCCATTGATCCTTGAATACCTTTTTTGTACCAAGTCTCCGCATCGCCATTTGCCCAACCTAAGTGATAAGCTTCGGCAATGTTAAAACACATCTCTGGATAACCCACTATAAAGGTGGTTTCGGCGGTGTAGTTACGGTAATATCTAAACCTATTTTGGAACGAATATAAACCTGGAGCAAAGCCAGAGCCATTGCTACGTCCAGCTTTATCAGACATATCTGTAAGGTCTTCAGCAGACGAAGCACCTACATAAGCACTAAAATCAGATGGTTTTTTACCCGCTTTAAGTTCTGACCCAGCAGGCTCACTTGTAACCATCACGCGTGGGTCATTCATCAGAGACAAAGGCTCAATATAGGCCTTTGACATATTCTGACGCGTAGCATCGAAACCGAAGTTATCCGGGTTTGACGGATACTTATTGAAGTTATTGTAAGTATATTGCATACTTTCTGAAACCGAAGTCAACAAAGGGAATTTTGCTGGATTACCCATCATTTCAGCAAATTTGGCCTTCACTCCTAGGTCTGCATCTGTATCCTTTTTAGACAATGAAACCAATATTCTTAGTTTGTAAGCATTAACCACTTTTTGCCATTTACGAACATCACCACCAAAATAGAAATCACCTGCTACAGACGTCTCGCCTTTTGTTATCAAAGCAGCCATATCTGTGTTGGACTCATCTAACCATTTTAAAATCTGAACAAAAACTGCTTTCTGAGAATCGTACTTTGGAGTACTGCTTTCTAAACCTTTAAGGGCCTCGCTCAAAGGTAAATCTCCCATGCGGGTGGTCATTTCGTAATACAAAAATGCACGAAAAAACTTACCCAAGGCACTGTATCCGTTTACGTCTGCCAGACCAGCTCTTTTGGCTTCCTCTTCCATTTTAATAACGTTTTTAAGCGTATTATAGTGGTTTACACCCGAAGTCCAAGTGTATTCGTTGGTTGCATAATAATTATAGTTAGAACAGTAAAACTGATTCCAACGCATTTCGGCACCAAACGGACGGCCATTGTTATTGAACAAATCAGACTCAACACCCTGTATTACCAACGATGCAGGAGCATT
>CAMCYZ010000058.1 GCA_945885545.1 Spirosoma fluviale | reverse complement strand
TTCTCAGAAACAAAAATGGGCTGCATATTATGAGGACCAAATGGAGCCATTTGCTTCATGATACGGTAAAACTTCGAACTGATTTCGGACAAGTCGATTTTAATATCAATATTAACTTTAGGAATCAATTGCTCCTCTAAAATCATTTCAGTTACGATTTGATCAAAATGAGCTCTGAATTCGTCAATTTTATCAATTTCGATGGTCATTCCGGCCGCATGCATGTGTCCTCCAAACTGTATCAACAAATGTGCACTGCGTTCGATGGCCTGATACAAATCAAAGCCTGGCACTGACCTTGCGGAACCCGCTGCAACATTACCCACTGATTTTGTGAAGATGATGGTGGGTCTATGAAAATTCTCGATACATCTTGAAGCCACGATACCAATTACTCCTTTGTGCCAATTCTCCGAAAACAAAACCGTACTCTTGGCCATATTTAGCAACCAATCGTCTTTCCGAATCATATCCAAGGCTTCCTCAGTTATTCGGGAATCGTGTCCTTTTCGTTCGGTATTATTGGCCTGAATTTCATAAGCAAAAGCAAGTGCCTCATCAAAATCATCCGCCAAAAGCAACTGTACCGCTGCCTTGGCATGTTTTATCCTTCCAGCGGCATTAATTCTTGGACCAAGAACAAAAACCACGTTTTCTATACTCATTTCACCTGAAAAACCGGCCACTTGCTTGAGAGCTTTTAAGCCAGTTCGTGGATTTTCGTTTATTTTCTTTAGACCATAATATGCCAATATCCTATTCTCTCCCACAATCGGTACTATATCTGAAGCTATGCTTACCATAGCCAAGTCAAGAAACTGAAACAGACTCTCCATAGGAATTTCTTTTCGAATACAAAATGCGGCAAGAAGCTTAAAACCAACTCCGTTGCCTGTCAATTCTTTGAATGGATACAAGCAATCGTTACGCTTTGGGTCTAAAACCGCCACAGCGGCCGGGAGTGTATCACCCGGTTCGTGGTGATCACAGATAATAAAATCTATACCATATTTGGTTTGGGCATATTCGATTTTGTCGATAGATTTTATGCCACAATCAAGGCTAACCATCAACGAAGCTCCTATTTCAGCAGCATAATCAATGCCCAGATTAGAAATTCCATATCCTTCTTTGTATCGGTCTGGGTTATAATACTCGATGTTGGGATAATAATTTTTCAGGAAACCATAAAACAAAGCGACAGCTGTAGTTCCGTCCACGTCATAATCTCCAAAAATCAAGATTTTTTCATTCGTATCCACCGCCTTTATAAGCCTATCTACCGCAATATCCATGTCCTTCATCAAAAACGGATCATGTAAATCTTCTATTTGGGGCCTAAAAAAGTGTTTTGCTCCATCAAAATCCTTCACGCCACGTTGCCAAAGCATGGTGGCCATCGAATTTGAGACAGAAAGCTGACTTGCCAAGTTGCTGACAATTTGGAGGTCGTCAGTAAGCAAAGGTGCGGGTCTGAATTTCCAGTTTTTTTCCATAAGCAACAAATTTAGAAATTATGGCACAAAAATTGAAACGTATTAAAAATAAAACAATAAAGATTGACAATTCACACATTGTTCGGTTTTACCCAGAAAATGTAATTTCGTTAAATTTGTCAAATAAATTCGTTTAAAAGAGTGTCGTGGAGACACTCTTTTTTTGTTTTTGGGTAAATAATATCAGAATGACTTGATTAATCCTATTTCGTGTACTTATTTTAGATTTCAAAAAAAGTATAGATGAAAAAACTCCTCCAAAATCTTATTTCTTCTACCAATTTGAGCATTGAAGAATCTCGCCAAGCCATTTTAAAAATCGGTTCTGGAGAAATAAATCCTGCACAAATAGCCGCTTTTTTGATGGGAATTCAGCAAAAAGGTATCACGGTGGAGGAGCTAAAAGGTTTTAGAGAAGGCATGTTAGAGTTGGCGATTGGAATAGATTTGACCGAATTTGACGCCATGGACGTATGCGGCACAGGCGGCGACGGTAAAGACACATTCAATATCTCTACGACAGCTGCATTTGTTGTTGCAGGGGCGGGCCAAAAAGTGGCTAAACACGGCAATCATGGCGTAAGTTCGCTGGTAGGAAGTAGCACGGTTTTAGAGTATATAGGCGTAAAATTTACCAACGATACGGAATTTCTTCGTTCAAAAATAGATAAAGCCGGCATTTGCTATTTGCATGCACCACTATTTCATCCTGCTATGCGTTTTGTAGGGCCAGTTAGAAAAGAGCTCGGAATAAAAACTTTCTTCAATATTCTTGGACCACTGATGAACCCCGCCAAGGTACAGAAGCAGCTAAGTGGCGTTTTTGACTTAAACACCTTTGAGCTTTATAAAAATCTTTTTCTTTCGTCAGGTACAAAATTTGGTGTTTTGCATGCTCTAGATGGCTACGACGAGGTGTCTTTAACAGGTGATTTTAGACTTGCCAATGGGCATAGCGATGATATACTGAGTCCTTCAAATTTTAATTTCGCAAGAATAAATGCTGAAGAGCTTTCAGGAGGAAACACGCTGGAAGAATCGGGAAAAATCATGGTCAATATTCTAAAAAACCAAGGAACCAAAGCCCATACCGATACCGTAATTATCAATGCGGCCATAGCATTGAGTGTAGCCCGCGACATAAAAATAGAAGAAGGAATAGCCCAAGCGAAGGAATCTCTAGAAAGTGGAAAGGCATTGAGGAGTTTGGAGCTTTTGGTGGCGTAAAAAGCGTCTCAAATACGAAAACCTAGTTCTTTATTTTGAATTTAAACCTATTTGAGTAAATTTGAATATTAAAATCTTCAAAAAATGGTCGCTTTAGTTGGTACTTATCTCAACGGTCAGGTAAAACTGGATAAAGAATTTCCTGCAAAAAAAACCTTGAAGGTAATAGTAACCTACTTAGAAGAAGTTGATATAGAAAAAAGTAATGGTATTCAACTTAGTGATTTTTCTTTTTCTAAAAGTCAAAAAAATCTCATTGATTTAAAGACTTCGCTTAGCGATTCTTTAATTGATGAAAGAGATGGGCTATGAAAATTTTTCTAGATAACTCCGCTCTCATAAAATTATATCACCAAGAATCTGGTACCCAAGAAATTGAAAGTTTATTTAATAACTTCAAGATAACAGCAATTTATCTTTCTGAATTAGCAAAAATTGAATTTACTTCTACAATCTGGAAAAAGGTTAGAACAAAAGAAATTAGTCAAAATACCGCCAAAATCGCAACTATCCTTTTCGAAACCGACTTTGACAAACTCTCATTTATTTCAATTGATAGTATGATACTTGAGCAATCAAGATTATTGTTCTCGGACTACGGAGTGTATGGATTAAGAACATTAGACGCTATTCAATTATCGACAGCAATTTCACTTAAAACATATTCGGACTCATTCATCATATCTGATATTCACTTAAAATTATTTTTCGAAAAAGAAAGATTAAAAACTAATATATAATATGCTAAAACTAGGTTTTGTATCTGCCATACTTGCAGATTCAAGTTTTGAGGGAGTTGTCGATTTTGCGGCGATGAACGATTTCAAATGTGTAGAAATGATGTGCTGGCCGGGTAATTCGGCGGATGCTCGGAGGTATGCAGGTGTAACCCACATCGACGTGGAAAACATGGACATCGAGCACATCAACGGATACCTCAAACAAAAAAACATCAGCATCTCAGGACTAGGCTACTACCCAAATCCGCTTGACGCCGACACTAAAAAGTCAGAGTTTTATATTGAGCATATCAAGAAAATCATTAGAGCCTGTAACCAATTGGGAGTGCCTGTAATGAATACTTTTATAGGTAGAAATCAGGCATTGAATATGCAAGATAACCTTGAATTATTCAAAAAACTTTGGAAACCCATCATCGAAACTGCTGAACAAGAAGGCATTAAAATAGGTATAGAAAACTGCCCCATGTTTTTTACAAACGACGAATGGCCGGGAGGCAAAAACTTGGCAATTTCGCCAGCAGTATGGGACAGAATGTTCGAAACTTTTCCTACTCCCCTATTTGGATTAAATTATGACCCCTCACACATGATTTTTCAGATGATGGACGAAATCAAACCGATTTACCAATACAAACATCGTCTGCATCATGTACACATCAAAGACGTAAAAGTGTACAGAGACAAACTCGACAGAGTGGGTATTTTGGCAAATCCACTTGAATACCACTCACCAAAACTCCCAGGATTGGGCGATGTAAACTGGCGAGCATTCTTTGCGGCATTAACCGACGTTCGTTACCGTGGCCCCGTGGTGATAGAAGTAGAAGACAAAGCCTACGAAGGCAGCCAAGAAGATGTGCATGCAGCCATCAGAACTGCAAGGAACTATGTGAAACAATTTTTAGATTAAAAATAAAATATTTTTTTTGCTATAAATACAGCATTTTCTGAGAATAAATTAAATTATAAATTACTATTAATCAATATATTAATATGTTTATCCGCAGCCATTTAGTTTGTTTTTGCATATAAAATGGCTGAAAATAATTTTTTATCCACAGCCAATATATATATATTTGTATAAGTTTTGGCTGGCAATAATTTTTTTATCCGCAGCCAAAATCGATATATTTACACAAGTTTTGGCTGGAAATAATTTTTTATTTGCAGCCAAAATACATATATTTACATAAGTTTTGGCTGGCAATAAATGGAAGAAAAAATAATAATCGGAAGAGAAACAGAGAAAAGCTTGCTTACTGACATTTACGAATCTACTGAAGCTGAGTTAGTTGCTGTATATGGCCGCAGGAGAGTAGGCAAAACTTATCTTATCCGAGAATATTTCAAAAAGGAAATCTATTTTAGTTTTTCTGGCCAAATAAATGGCATTGTAGAAGATCAGCTGGCAAATTTTAACACCAAACTTTCTGAACAACTAAAATATAAAATCGAGACCATTCCGCCAGCAACGTGGCAAGAGGCATTGGCTCGTCTAAAGGCTTACCTCGTACCCATCGTCAAAAAGAAAAAAGCGGTAATATTTTTCGATGAATTTCCGTGGATTGACTCCCATAAATCGGGCTTCTTGAGTGCTTTTGACTATTTTTGGAATGATTGGGCTTCAACACAGCCCAATTTAAAAGTGATAATTTGTGGCTCATCGGCATCCTGGATGATAAGGAAAGTAATACGCAACCGAGGAGGATTACACAACCGTATAACTCGCAAAATAAGACTACTGCCATTCACTTTAAATGAAACAGAAGCTTTTCTGAAAAGCAAAAACATAAGCCTTGAAAAGTATCATATCACCCAGCTGTATATGGTGCTTGGCGGAATCCCACACTATCTAAAAGAAGTAAGGAAAGGCGAAAGCGTTGCAGAGACCATCGATCGCATCTGTTTTTCAAAAGATGGTTTATTAAGGCATGAGTTTAATGAACTGTACGGATCATTGTTTCATAAATTTGAAAGCCACTTGGCCGTCGTAAAAGCTCTTAGCTCAAAAACAGAAGGTCTTACAAGGAAAGAATTAATAGAAAAATCGAAACTTTCATCTGGCGGAACCACAACATTGGTTTTACAAGAATTGGAAGAATCTGGATTCATTATTGGATATATTCCTTTTGATAAAAATAAAAATGAAATAGTATATAAGTTAGAGGACGAGTTCACCATTTTCTATTTCAAATTCATTGAAAACCTTAAAACAACTGGCTCTTGGGAAAAATTTTCAACAGGGCTAACTTGGAAAACATGGTCAGGACTGGCTTTTGAGGCGATTTGTCACAAGCACATTTCTCAAATAAAACAAGCATTGGGAATATCGGGCATTTATACCGAAATCTCTTCTTGGCGAGGAAAGTCAAATGACCAAGGTGCTCAAATAGATTTATTGATAGATAGAGCAGACCAATGTATAAATCTTTGTGAGATAAAATTTCATGAAAGTAAGTATGCTATTGACAAGACAACCGCCGAAAACATTGCCAATAAAATTCAGATTTTCAAAGAAAAAACCAAAATCCGAAAGGCAATATTCGTAACTTTCATAACTGTTTTTGGACTTTTAGAAAACGAATATAAATTGAGTCGGGTACAAAGCGAAATCAAGATTGAAGATTTATTCAAATAATATTCCAACGTTGAAGCCAAATTCAGAGTCAATAATCAAAAACAACAGTACAAATGAAACATTCATGACTAAGACTTTAGACACACAGAGAAATGATTATTTCTTAGCGTCTTTCTGCCTTAGCGGTAAATTATAAACATATGAAAATGCTAACATTATTGGCCATAATGGCTTTCACGTTCACTTCTTGCGAACAAACTGTAGTAGTAGGAGAAAACTTTGTAGTAAGCTACAAGCCCACTCAATGCTCAGAGCCGTGGGACGAAGCCGCTTACACCAACAAAGTAAATCTATCGAGAGAGGAAAGATTCAAGTTGTTTTTGAAAGACAAAGGAGTGAGTAATTTGAAAGAGTTCAAAAATACACCGGACAACAAAATGTATTGTTCAGCTTGTAATTGTCCTTCAAATGATAATTTCTCGTTTAAAGTGAGTGAATCTGATTTGGTAAAATTGAAAACTTTTGAACCATTTAAGACCGCTTTGAAGTAAGCTGATTAATTTAATAAAAAAGGCTGGAGCGATGCTCTAGCCTTTTTTTGTTATCTCAATGAGTTAATATAAGCCGCAATAGTAAGTGCATCTTTCTTCGGCACTTGAGGCATTGCAGCCATTGGGGTAGCATAATCGGGCCAATTTTCTGGCTTTGGATTATAAATTAATTGCACGATTTTTTCGTTGCTATACTTACGCTTTGCAATTTCTTTAAATGCGGGCCCAACTAGCCTTTTATCTTCAGCATGACAAGCTAAACAAGTATGCTTCTGCAACAATGGCTTGATTGTAGCAAACGTAACTGGAGCAGTTGTTGCAGAAACTGCTGTTGTCTTTCCTTTACCATCTGGTGATACAAGCTCCTTGGCAGTCTTTGATGGTGCAGCGGCTTTTACTTTGCCTGAATCAAATGTCTTCACTTCATTCGTGGCTAATTTATTGCCAGCCGGAATGGCATTGAGCGTATAGTAAACGGTTGGATGAACCAAAGACCAAGAATTAACTGCTGAACGGATGCCTTCAAGATTTAGCTCATGAACATAAAATGGTCTCAATCCATCCAAAACTACCCTCAACGTTTTACCGTCCTCACTTAACTTCACTCCTTTGACTTTCAAGTCTTGTTTGTTTACTGGTGGTGAACCGTAAGCTGGATGATGCTTGTAAATAAAGCTACTTGCTGCTATTGAAGCCAAATCTTCTGCTGACTTTCTATCCACAGGCATCGTAAAATTTATTTCAAAACCATCAGGCATAGCCTTACAAGTCAACATTTCAAATGGCACTTTGCCATTCCATACCAATCTTTGTAATCCCTGATTGGCATCACCGGCACTTCCCCAACCACGGTTGGTTTCGCCCACAAACATTGAGCCGTCCGGCGAGAAAGTCATACGCATCACCCCTGATTGAAAACCTCCACGAAAATCCCACGCTGCACCTTGAAATTCGCCATTGACTTTCTCCATGAATACACGCATGATTTTAGACTGACCTTGGTCGCCTATAAAAACCTGTCCGGCAAAAGGCCCAAAGTCACCATTGGTTTCGTCTCTAATGATTTCAGAATTGGAAATACCCAAAATACCGTGAGGCAACCAAACCACAGGTGTTTGTACCATTGGATACTTTTCTTTCAATTCATAAAGCATTTTAAATTTTTCATCCACTACGTTCTCAGGTTTGATATAATAACCATTGGCCCCTCTAACTTTCCTATTGTCTCTTTCAGCAAAAAACTGCTCTTCTGTTAATTTCACCGGAGAGTTTTGCGATGCCGCCCATTTCAAACTTGCAGGATGACCAACAAATACACCTTTTCTTAGATGCCAAATACCACCTGAACCCATCCAATCTCCTTGGTTATCGGAATAGAAAAGCTCGCCGTCTATCATACCTAAACCAGCTGGCGAACGCATACCTGCCGCCCATGGTTCGTATCTACCATCTTCGTAAATCTTAAATACAGAACCTCGTGTTTTGGCTCTTGCCTCACCTCTCCACCATTCCTCATCGCCAAAAGCCACATTTCCACTCACAAAAAAGCCACCATCGGGAGCAATTTTAGGCCCGAATGAATATTCGTGATAATGACCCGAAACTTCCCAAGCGTGAATAGTCTCGTAGCTATCCGCTTTGCCATCACCGTTTTTGTCGGTCAATTTGGTAAGTTCACCACGCTGAGCACAGTAAAACGAACCGTCTTTGTAAACCAAACCTAGCACTTCGTGCAAGCCAGAAGCGAATTTCCTGAAATATGGATTCCTAGAACTTGGGTTTTCAACCACCCAAATATCCCCTCTTCTGGTGGCCAAAGCCATTGAGCCGTTGGGCATCATGGTTATGCCACCCACCTCAAGCAGAATCCCTTCGGGTACAGGCAGGGTTACTATTTTGTAATAATCCTCCTCTTTTGGCGATTCCTGTGCCCAAGTCACACACGAAATCATTAATAAAAAGCCTAATATTTTAACTTTCATCTCTATCGGATATTTAGAATATGATTGAATAAATGATTTTGTTGTCCACCGGACTAGCTATTAGCTCAATACCGTTTTTAATGGTCGCTTGGCCAGCTGTTCTGATAAAATAAGATTTACCATCTACCGCATAAAGACCCTCTGCCACTTTTTCTATTTTTGAGCCTTCAGCTATTCTTGCCACTACACCTGCGGATTTTGACATGCTTATTTCTCTTGTAAACATTTTATTTTCTGCAATCCTGATTTTATCGTTTACATCAGAGCCATAAATTTTATACTTGAAAGTCGGCAAATCGTTTTCATCCAACACATAACCCATTGGTTTATAACTAGTACCAACGGTGTCTTTAGGCCATGATGAACCTTGGGTATTTGACAAAGTCAAGTCGTGGTTGAATAAAGTCACGCTTCCAAGTGGCTTAGAAGAACCGTCTCCCCTATCTTCCCACATGGGTGTGGCATCTAGAAACTGTCCTTTCCATATTTGTACAATCGTTCCCTTGTCCAAATCATAGGTATAATGCATTTTCTCGGGCGAACCTACAGAAATGGCATGCACAATTCTAAAATTCTTGTCTTTGGGTGATTTTTTAAAATCCATGAAACTTCTGAGGGTAGTGTTTGTACTCGCCTCCACCAAAATAGGATCGTTTGGCTTTGAAGCAATCATGGAGCCAATCACATGATGTGCCGTACTTCTAAACCCAGGACCCTCAGACCAAAAACCCAATGTAGGCTTTATCCAAGCATCTCTTTTATTGTTAAAAATTTCGAAAGTATGCTGACCGGCCGTAAGTTCAATACTAGCTTGTCGCTGTTGTGAAGCCACCGTCCAGTTGTTGCCCAATATCTCTTTGTTATCTATCTTGAGGGTACTGTTTCCTCCCAACTGCGTATAAAAAGTATATTTCCCAGCCAAAGGAGCAGTGTAAGTGCCTTTTATAACAAACACATAGTCGTTCTGTTTTTTTGTAACTTCCCAAGTGAGGTCCTCTGTTTTGCCACGCTCATCTATCTTTAGTGTTGATAAGTCGAGATCGTGCATGTAGCTTCCATAGTAAACTTTGTAGCTTAAATCTGATACTTTCGCTGGAGTTTTATCATATTGACTTATCATGAAATTTCTAAAAGCCACTGAACCGTGATCACCTTGAATTCTCAATGGTCCGCTTTTGGTTTCTTCTTGTGAAATACTGCCACGCGTTACACCCGAAAGCTCTACATTTTCGTGAAGTAAGACATTATTGAGTTTGATAGATAGAATTTTAGCATTGGCTATTTTCTTCCCATTGGCATCAAATCTTGGTGCTTGGAAAGATATCCTCATATTTTGCCAAAGACCTGGTGCTTTGTAGGCATTGAATCGAGGGGCATATCCTTCATATCCCTTTTGACCTTCTGGTTTACTGTCGTTCCAACGCTCGTAAATACCGCCACAATCATAATATTTAGGCACATTTGCTCCCCAACTGTCGTTCAATTGAATCTCATATCTACCTTGCAGATAAAGACCTGAATTTGAGCCTTTGGCCATCATAAAATCGAACTCTATATCTAAATCGCCATGTTCTAACTTGCTAAAAAGATCATAATCTAAACCATACTTTCCTTGTTCGTGTTCACAAAGTAGTACGCCAGTACCAGCAACGGAAGTCACTGTGTTTTTTTTATCAATATCTACATTGACATCACTTACAATCTTCCAATTGCTGGATTTAGAAACAAATGCTGATAAATCATTTAAAGGAATGGGGGTTTGCCCATAAACCATACTTTGGCACAAAGCCAAAAGCAGAAATAGTTTTTTCATAGAAGGAAGGTTTTTTTTATTACAAAAATAAGGTATCAATTTCCTTAATTCCATAATTTTTAAAAACTTTTATTAAATATCCAAAACGCCTAAAACAAAAAAGGTTGAGACCACTACAGCCTCAACCTTCTTCATACGCATAAATATCTATTACACCACCGCTTCGGCCAAAACCAAAACTTTGTTATTAAATACTTGTAAAACTCCACCATCAACAACGATAGTTTCCTTTTTATTACCAATTTCATAGACTAGGTCGCCCGTTTTGAGTGTACTCACCATTGGAGCGTGGTCTTTAAGTACTTGAAACTGACCGTTTTTACCTGGTAAGATAACTGAGTCAACCTCACCGTTAAAAACGTTTTTTTCTGGAGTTATTATTTCTAAATTCATAATACTAATTTGTTAATGTGTTAATTAGCTAATTAAAGCAAATTAACCAATTATTTAGTTGCTTCCGCAATCAATCTCTCTCCTTTTACTACTGCGTCTTCAATAGTACCTACCAAGTTAAATGCAGCCTCAGGAAGGTGATCAAATTCACCAGCCATGATTTTATTAAATCCTTTGATGGTATCGTTGATATCAACCAAAACACCTTTTAGACCTGTAAATTGTTCTGCAACAAAGAAAGGCTGAGAAAGGAAACGTTGAACACGACGAGCACGAGATACAACCAATTTATCGTCTTCTGAAAGTTCTTCAAGACCTAGGATGGCGATGATATCTTGCAATTCTTTGTAACGTTGAAGAATGTTCTTCACGTTTTGAGCACAGTCATAGTGAGCATCACCCAATACTTCGGCTGAAAGAATTCTAGAAGATGAGTCCAATGGATCCACCGCCGGATAGATACCTAGCTCAGCAATTTTACGACTCAATACCGTGGTGGCATCTAAGTGAGCAAATGTTGTTGCTGGAGCAGGGTCAGTTAAGTCATCGGCAGGTACATATACGGCCTGTACTGAAGTGATTGAACCTCTTTTTGTAGAGGCAATACGCTCTTGCATCACACCCATCTCAGTAGCCAATGTTGGCTGGTAACCTACCGCTGAAGGCATACGTCCCAAAAGTGCAGATACCTCAGATCCCGCTTGTGTAAAACGGAAAATATTGTCGATAAAGAAAAGAATATCACGTCCTTTGCCTTCGCCATCGCCATCACGGAAGTGTTCTGCAACAGTAAGACCAGAAAGGGCCACTCTTGCACGAGCACCTGGAGGCTCGTTCATTTGACCGAATATAAATGTAGCTTGAGATTCTTTCAAAGCTTCTCTGTCTACTGAGTCAAGATCCCATCCGCCTTCTTCCATTGAATGTTTGAAAGCTTCACCATATTTCACGATGCCTGACTCAATCATTTCACGAAGAAGGTCGTTACCTTCACGTGTACGCTCACCTACACCTGCAAATACTGAAAGACCAGCATAAGCCTTGGCGATGTTGTTGATAAGTTCTTGGATCAATACGGTTTTACCCACACCTGCACCACCGAACAAACCAATTTTACCACCTTTTACATAAGGAGCAAGAAGGTCAATAACTTTAATACCAGTAAACAATACTTCAGTGGCTGTAGCCAAATCTTCAAACTTCGGTGCATTGCGGTGAATTGATAGTCCCGGAGTATTTACTGGACCCAAACCATCGATAGCCTCACCTACTACGTTGAAAAGACGACCTTTGATTTCTTCGCCTGTAGGCATTGTGATTGGCGTACCCAAGTGTGTAACCTCTTGTCCTCTTTGAAGACCGTCAGTACTGTCCATCGCAATGGTACGAATTCTATCTTCACCAAGGTGTTGCTGACACTCAAGGATTACTTTTTGACCGTTAGACTTTGTTACAGACAAAGCATCTAATATTGCAGGTAGAGAAGCGGCTTCCCCCTCAAAACTTACGTCCACAACGGGTCCGATGATTTGTGAGATTTTACCAATATTTGCCATTTATGAAATATTTAAAATTTATCTACTGATTTTTGGACTGCAAAATTATGAATTCTGCATGATAAAACAAATCTGAACCAAATCTTTTTTTGTATTTTTTTTAGAGAATATCAAAAATTTGGCACTTTTTATTGGAGTAAACTATGAATGCCTGAAACCGTAACTATCAAATTCTTCAAGAAAACGTTTTTCTAATTTCTCTCTACCTCTAGAATGTAATTAATTTACTTCGATTAACTACGGCTAGAATATCTGAATTTACTTACCTACCCGCTCCATTAACGCTTTTTTAAAGAAAACACCATGCCGTGTCAGGTCATAGTTCCAGTTTGAGAACAAGCTTGGTGCCCAATTCGGATCAAAAACCCAGGCCACCCACGAAATATTCTTGTCGTCACAATATTTCACAATAGCCTCTCCGTAAGATTCATCACTTATAACTGGTACGTGAGCTCCTTTTTCTTCAGCTCCTGCGAATCCAATTTCTGTCAAAATAAGTGGGTATTTTTCTTTTACAAATCCCCAATCTTTGGTCCATTTTGCTTCCCAAGGTTTTGGCCTTTTCTGTGGGTATGGGTGAGAAACATAGCCAATTCCCTCTGCATTGATGGGTTCGGTGGCTATTTGGGTTAAATCATAAGCCCAGTTAAAACCTGCTACAAGTGGTATGGCGGTGTTTTCATGAGCCCTGATTATTCCAATTATCTCTTCGTTGAGTTTCTTCCAGTCTTGCCATGTACACGTACCTAGCTGTCCGTTGTAGGTGGTGGGTTCATTAAAAAGCTCAAAAAAAGCAACTGTATTGTTTCCTTTAAAATGCTTAGCCATTGTTCTCCAAAACTCAAAAGTTTCTTTTTGCGTGGTTTCATACCCATCTGCTTGGTACATTTCTGTTCTCAAATTTCCGATAGAATGCCAATCTATTATGACATACATTTTCTGACTTCTTGCCATCAGAACACCCTCGTCCAAAAGTTTCAAGTATTTTTCCTTACCTAGTCTTCGCCAAGCGGCTGGATGAACAGGAAACCTGACGACATTGGCACCCCAAGATTTCATGGCTTCAAAATAGGCCAAGTTCCAATGTCCTTGATTCGAGAGCTTTTCAGGATCGCTGGTATTCAGCCCTCTCAGCACAAATGGCTTATCGTTTATAACAAACTCATTTGCTTTAACACTGACTTGCGGCAAATCGGCCGATTGAGAAAAACTGGATATGCTTTGAAGAAAGGCAAAAATTAAGAGACAGAAATATTTCATTTTCAAGGTTTTAAAAACAAAAATACAGGATTTTAAGCAAAAAAAACTTGCACGAGGCAAGTTTTAAGATTGTTTCAATTTAGACTCAATGGTCTGCTGCGTATGAGGCACAGCTTTTAATCTCTCTTTTGGAATCAATTTCCCAGAATCTCTACAAATACCGTAAGTACCGTTTTTAATTCTAATGAGTGCGGCTTCTAGCTGAGATGCAAATTTTTGAAGCCTTGAAGCAGACTGACTC
The DNA here is from genome assembly GCA_945885545.1 of Spirosoma fluviale. Classification (GTDB taxonomy): domain Bacteria; phylum Bacteroidota; class Bacteroidia; order Cytophagales; family Spirosomataceae; genus Leadbetterella; species Leadbetterella lacustris. The sequence goes on along the minus strand of CAMCYZ010000058.1, from coordinate 5,909 downwards.
AATTGCTCTTTTTCTCTTACATCGGCTCCGTCTTCAAGTGTTTTTGAACCCATAGCGGTGCTATCGGTGCCATTATCGTTTTTTCTACTCAAAGTTTCTTTAATAAAATTTACTTCGATGTTGGTTGCGGCCAATTTTTTGATGATAATTTCTTCAAATTCCGCCAATTCGTTTTCCGAATATCTGGTTTTTTCTTCTGCTGAATTAGCCATAATTAAATTAGTTTTCTTCGGGTTGTTAATAAGTAGTTTTTTAAAATTTCCGCAAATATAAGTCTTTTGAAAAAACTAGCAATCTTTTTTTAATTATTCCTAAAATTGACTGTTTATCAAGGTGTTAATTAAACACAATTGTTAACTAAAAATAAAATTTAAATTAACTTTCAGGTTAAATCTAAAGCTTTTGAAAGGCAGTGAAGTACCGCATCACATTTTGTTAAAAAAATTTTCATGCAACATTTCTCTCGAAAGCCATAGAATCGACTGTTTTTGACTTCGAAAGCCTACTTTTCTACTTCAATTTGCACAAATTTCAATATAACTAATTATAGATAAAATATAACATTTGAAAGATTCAAAAACTTTGTGTTAAGTTTGCACCCAAATCAAATAACAACATAAATGACATATTTAGAGCCGGCTCCGATAAAGGACAAAGAAAACCCATTGGAGTCAATGATGTCTAGGTTTGACGCTGCGGTGAAAATTCTTGGAATCAGCGATGAAATGTACAATATATTAAAAGTACCTGCACGCCAAGTAATTGTAGGATTGCCTGTGACGATGGACAATGGCAAAATCGAAGTTTTTGAAGGTTATAGGGTAATTCATTCCACCATACTTGGGCCTGGCAAAGGTGGCATTAGACTTGACCCAGATGTTACATTGGACGAAGTGCGTGCTTTGGCAGCATGGATGACTTGGAAATGTGCGGTTGTGGACATCCCTTATGGTGGAGCGAAAGGTGGCATAGCTTGTAACCCAAGAAATATGTCAGCAGGAGAAATAGAGAGATTGATAAGAGCTTACACCTTGTCTATGCTCGATATTTTTGGCCCTGACAAAGACATTCCAGCTCCAGATATGGGCACCGGGCCCAGAGAAATGGCCTGGCTTATGGATGAATATTCAAAAGCGAAAGGTATGACCGTACAGGCCGTTGTAACCGGCAAGCCGCTAGTTTTGGGCGGATCTTTGGGTAGAACTGAAGCCACAGGAAGAGGGGTGATGGTGTCTGCACTATCAGGAATGGAAAAACTAAAACTTAATCCTTACCGAGCCACTGCGGCCGTACAAGGTTTTGGAAATGTCGGCTCACATGCGGCAGCTCTTTTGCACGAAAAAGGTGTGTCTATAACAGGCATAAGCGACATAAGTGGGGCATATTATAACGACAAAGGCATAGATATTGAAAAAGCAATGGCTTACCGAAATGCCAACAATGGCACTTTGGAAGGTTTTGGTGGAGCCGAAAAAATTGAAGCAGAGGAGTTACTTTTTCTACCTGTAGATTTATTAGTTCCTGCTGCCAAAGAAGACGTTATCACCAAAAACAATGCAGGAAAGATCCAAGCGAAGCTAATTGTAGAAGGAGCTAATGGCCCAACTTCAGCCAAAGCAGACGACATTATTAATGAAAAAGGCATCATGGTAGTTCCAGACATTTTGGCGAATGCTGGAGGAGTAACGGTATCTTACTTTGAATGGGTGCAAAACCGTATTGGCTACAAATGGACGCTCGACAGAATAAATCGTAGAAGCGACCGAGCTATGAAAGACGCTTTCAATAATGTGTTTGAAATTTCTCAAAAATATAAAGTACCGATGAGACTTGCGGCTTATATATTGGCCATCGACAAGGTTTCTAGCTCTTATAAGTTTAGAGGTGGATATGGATGACATGATTTTGGATTAATTCTATCAACGATTATGGATTGATTCGATTTTAGACTTTTGATTAAGGTTTAAAGACTTTTGATTGACAATTTTTGATTAACGATTTAGGATTTTCGGTTGACGATATTGGATTTTAGATTTTTTTTGAAATTAGACTTTTCCTTAGGTGAAAGTCTTTTTTTTGTAAAAGGCTGCTAAATTAATTTATTAAAATTTTACCTTTGCACCAACCTACATTTAAAAATGAAACATTCACGACTTAGTCTTTAGACACACAGAGGAATGATTATTTCTTTGCGTCTTTGCGACTTTGCGGTAAATCAGGAAAATATGAAAGACTTAAAGGATAAAATAGTGTGGATTACAGGAGCTTCCTCAGGTATTGGAGAGGCAACAGCTTACCAAATGGCCAAAGAAGGAGCAAAACTCGTACTTTCGGCCAGAAGAAAAGAGGAGCTTGAAAGAGTTAAAAAAGCCTGTAATTTGGCTGAAAACGATATACTTGTGCTTCCTTTGGACGTTGAAGATTTTGATTCATTTGAAAAACACAAAGACACGGTTTTAAATACTTTTGGCAGAATAGATTTGCTTTTCAACAATGCCGGAATATCTCAAAGAGGCGGCGTTTTAGAGAGTAGTTTGGAAGTTTTTCAAAAAATAATTAATATCAACCTATTGGGTGTCGTGGCCCTTACGAAGGTTGTTTTGCCTGAAATGGTAAAACAAAAATCGGGTCACATAGTTGTAACAAGTAGTATATCTGGCAAATTGGGTTCTCCAAAAAGATCCAGCTATAGTGCTTCTAAGCATGCCTTGCATGGTTTTTTTGATGCCTTACGGTCAGAGGTACACTACGACAATATCAAGGTTACAATGATTTGCCCGGGATATATTCAAACAGATATTTCGATAAACGCCATTGGAGCCGATGGTTCTCAACATGGCCAAATGGACAGCAATCAAGCCAACGGAATTCCGGTAGAAGTTTGTGCCCGCAAAATAGTAAAAGCCATAAAATCGGACAAAAGTGAAATTTATATTGGCGGAAAAGAAGTATTAGGAGTATATTTGAAAAGATTTTTCCCTAAAATTTTAGAAAAAGTCGTTTTAAATCAAGCACCAAAATAAAATTAAAAAGTTCTAAACCAACAAACAACATGGAGAAGAATTTACTACTTATTAGACACGCCACAGCCGAAGACGTTACCAACTCTTCGATGGTAAGAGACCGGGATCGAGAGCTTACATCAAAAGGAATCATGGAATCTGCCAGAATGGGAAAATACCTAAAGGACAACCAACTGGTGATAGATGCCATTCTTTGTAGCCCAGCTACAAGAACCCACACCACGGCCAATTTAATAGCGGAGCAACTAAAATTCGACACTGATAAAGTTGAACTCGCCGATGGACTTTATGGAAGCGGCCCTAGAGGATACTTGGCACTTTTAAATGGACTCAACGAAACGTTGGAGACAGTGATAATCGTTGGTCATAACCCCGACATTACATTTTTTGCTGATTATCTTTCGAGTCAAGATTGCGGCGGAAGTATGTCAAAAGCTTCTGCGATTCAATTGAAATTTGGAGACTTGAAATGGGCAGAAATCTCCCAAAAATCGGGTTCACTAGTGAAAAGAGTTGATGTTAAAGACTTAAATTAAAATGAAGAACAACAAAATTTTCAAAATCGTATTTTTCCTTTTTGTACTCGGTGTTATCATCGTTTTGATAGATATGGCTCGTCAAACCACTGCACCTTGGAACAAGAAAAAACAATTGGAAAGGGCGTTGCCGAAATGAGAAAACGTTTTAATTATGATTTTTGATTGACAATTGAGGATTATTTATTGGCAATTTTTGATTAAAGAATAACGATTTGCGATTTTTGATTAACAGATTTGGTTTGGCAATTTTGGTTTTTTCAATTTGAGCCTTGCTCCTACTTAAACATCTTCATGAATGTAGAAGTCAACCACGATTCCTCGGCTTTGGTAACTAGCTCCAAGGTATTGTCTGCAAAACCCGCTACCGCATAGATGTCATCTACAACCTTCAAAAATTCAGCACTCTCCGGCGAATTATCGCTTACCCCTTTTTTGATTTCTTCCATCGTTTCCAAGATAGGCGAAAGCTCTCTTCTGCGTCTTTCTCTGCCTATTTGTCTTGCGGCTTTCCAAATGTCCTTTTCAGCATGAAAATACTCTTTTCGTTCACCAGGAAGCAATTGTTTATAGATGAGACCCCAACTCATGAGGTCGCGAAGGTTCATGTTTACATTGCCTCTCGAAATCTGTAGTTCTTCCATGATTTCATCGGCATTGAGCGACTTGGGTGAAAGCAAAAGCAAGGCGTGAATTTGCGACATTGTTCTGTTTATACCCCACTGTGTGGCAAGGGTTCCCCAGGTATGGATAAACCGATCCTTCGCTTCTTGTAATTCCATAAAATAGGTCTGTTATATAATAGCACGTACAATAAGTTCCAAATTAAAATAGTTATTTTGAATTTTCAAAATATTCTGAAAGTTTTCTTTCTAAAAAAGACTTTTGGGGTCTTTACGTTACGCTTTTTGAGCTTTTTTTGATATTCCTGATAAAATGTTTTGAAAAACGAGCCAAGTTTTGAAAAAAATGAAGCGTTTATGACTAAGATTTCGGACACAAAGAAATGACTATTTCTAAGCGTCGTTGCCACCTAGTTGTAAATTATATGACAAAGTCGTTTACTAAATCCAAGATTTTAAGTACCAATCCTCTATTCAGGGGTTGTGTTCGATTTTAGGAAGTTTGGACGCAGCCGTGGGTTTTAGAGTAAAAATAACCTAACATAAACGATATTGAATTCAGAAATACAAATACTAACAACTAGATTCTAACCAAAATATTAGCCGCTACCATCTGACTCAAGTTTTGTTCAATCGCTTCATTCACCAAAACCCGCATCGTTTTATCAAATTCCTGTATTTCCAAAACTTTGATTTTATCGCCTAGTTTGAGGTTTAGTCTATCTATCAGCTTCAAAAAACTATCTTGTGACGAACCTACCGACATAAATACAATATTTTGATTTTCAACACATTCCTCGAGTTTTATGTAGTTTTGAAAAACAATTTCGCCGTTTGTGTCCGGTATAGGCGACCCATGCGGATCTACTTTTGGGAAGTCGAGCAATTGGTCTATTCTGTCAAAAAAACGTTGCGATTTTATGTGTTCTATTTGCTCCGCAATCTCATGCACCTCGTCCCAACCAAAACCCAAATGCTGCACCAAAAACATTTCTACCAAGCGATGCTTTCTGATGATGAGTCCAGCGGCACGTTTACCACTTTGGGTGAGCATGAGCGGCTTATACTTTTCGTATGAAATCAGACCTTTTCCAGAGAGTTTCTTGACCATACTGTTTACCGTTGGCATTTTTATGGCCAAACTTTTACTCAAATCCAACACCGAAACCTCCTCATTTTCAGTACTTAAATGAAACAAAGCCTTTAAATAATTCTCTTCTGTCAAAGTCATCATCCACAAATTTATCTCATTTTATTTTCTCCTAAAACATTTAATCTAAATTTTTTGTTAGACTATTCTAACATTTTAGTTTTAAACTACTACCTTTGTGACTTAAATAGCATCCGTTTATGAAAAAATATTTATTTAGTTTACTCATTATCATGGCCTTTGCCGATATTTCGTTTGGACAGCATGACCTAAAAGGGCAAGTAACTAATAAAACAAACGGCGAAAAACTCCCCTTTGCCACAGTAAAAATCAAAGGAACTACCCAAGAAACTACCACAAATGAGAACGGGGAATTTGCTTTCAAAAACCTGCAAAAAGGAAAATTAACACTACTGACAAGCTTTGTAGGCATGCTCGAGAAACAAACCGAAGTCATTCTCGACAAAAATACCTTCGTGAAAATTGAACTCAACGACGACCCCAGCCAACTACAAGAAGTGGTGGTGACCGGAAACCTCAAAGAAATGAGCAAGGCAGAAAGTGCTATACCGATAGA
>CAMCYZ010000057.1 GCA_945885545.1 Spirosoma fluviale | reverse complement strand
TCTTTGAGATTTTACGGAAATGGCTCTCAGATCAATAATCAAATTTCACTTCCAAAGCAAAGTGGCGAAACCGCCAACGTTCTTTTGGGTGGGAGGCAATTAGCAACAACATTCTCATATTTAACTTCTTTTGGACTGAATTATACTTTCGGGTCGGTAAACAATAGTATAGTTAACCCAAGATTCTCTGGTGTAAACTAGCTTAGCAGGATTTGAATTATTCGAGACAATCTTAGCTTTATTCTTAAAAAAAGCATAAAATTGTAGTCTTCAAACAAGAAACCAATAGATGAACAATATTCACGAATTAATCGAATTGTTGAAACTCGAAAAGTTGAGCGATTCGATTTTTTTAGGTCAAAACTACCTTGCACCTTGGAAACGGGTTTTTGGTGGTCAAGTTCTGGCTCAGTCCTTGAGTGCTGCTCAACAAACCGTTGACCCCGAGCGTATTTCACATTCTATGCATGCTTACTTTTTATTGGCAGGTGATATCACCATTCCGATAGTTTTTGAAGTTGAGAAAATAAGAGATGGCGGAAGTTTCAGCACCAGAAGAGTTGTGGCTAAGCAAAATGGCATTGCTATTTTTTTTATGTCTATTTCATTCCAAAAAAAACAAGAAGGATTTGACCATCAGATAGATATGCCAAAAGTTGCTGGACCAGACAATCTGCCTTCTGACTTAGATACCGTTAAAAAATTTAAACTTTTTGTACCAGATCATATTTTTCAAGTCATACAAGAACGGCCTTTTGAGTTTAGAATGGTAGAGCAAATCAAACTTCTTGATTTTAAAACCAAGCTACCATTTCGTAATTTTTGGTTTAAGGCCAATACTTCTTTTGAGGGCGATTTAAACATACATCAGCGACTTCTTACGTATGTATCTGATTATAATTTACTTACAACAGCCACCCTGCCGCATACAAAAGGGCCATTGCCTAACAGTGATCTTTTTATGGCAAGCCTTGACCACGGAATGTGGTTTCATAGAGATTTTAAAATAGATGATTGGTTACTTTACGCCATGGATAGCCCAAGTGCGTCTAATGCTCGGGGGTTTACAAGAGGAAATATTTTCACCAAAGAAGGTAAATTAGTGGCAAGCGTAGTGCAAGAAGGTTTAATGAGACCAAAAAGTTAAATGAGGAATTAAAAAAGATCCTAATGCCTCAACTTCTAATACCTTTGTGCCTTAACGTCTTTTGCCTAAGAAAACCTAATATCAACATAAATAAAAACTAAAAAAAATGAACCCTTTTCAGAACCTTTCGCTACCCGTGGTGGTGGCACCCATGTTTCTAATCTCGAATCCTAAGCTGGTCATTGAATGCTGTAAAGCAGGAATTATTGGAACATTTCCAGCTTTGAACCAACGTACAACCGAAGGTTTTGAAGCATGGGTGGTTGAAATAAAAACTGAGCTAGAAAAATTCGAGAAAGAAACTGGTAAAAAAGCGGCTCCCTTCGGTGTTAACATCATTGTTCATCAAACCAACCCTCGGGTGATGGCAGATATGCAAATAGTGGTAAAGCACAAAATACCACTTATTATTACATCTTTAGGGGCAGTTTCTCAAGTAGTTGATGCTGTGCATTCTTACGGAGGATTGGTTTTTCATGATGTCATAAAAAAAAGACATGCCGAAAAAGCGGCGGAAGCAGGTGTTGACGGCTTAATACTGGTTTCAGCGGGTGCTGGTGGACACGCAGGCACACTAAATCCGGTACCTTTTGTGACCGAAATTCGGAGTTTTTATAAAAAAACGATATTATTGTCGGGCTGCTTAAGTAACGGACAAGATGTAGCTTCAGCCATGCAAATGGGAGCAGATTTGGCTTATTTAGGTACCCGTTTTATAAATACTACTGAGGCAAATGCATCTGATGATTATAAGGAAATGATCATAGAAAGTGGAGCAAGCGATATCGTTTATACTGCTGCCATCTCTGGCGTAAGTGCCAATTTTATGCAAAAAAGCCTTGAAAACAATGGCATAACCAAAGAACTTTGGGACAATAAGGCCAAAATAGATTTTGGAAAAGAATTGGATGCGGCCCAAGCTGAAACCAAGGCTTGGAAAACACTTTGGTCTGCAGGTCAGGGCGTTGCAACTATTCACGACGTTTTGCCGGTGGCTGAACTTGTAAACCAAATGAAAGAAGAATTTAAAACCGCAATTGAAAATCAAGGTAAACTTCTGGAAGTTTACAAATGATGAAAATATTAATATGCTTCGTTTATTCGAGGCACAATTTTTTAAACGTCGTCAAACGACCGCATTATGAAAATCTAATATGTCTTCCTGGAATCAAAAAGAAAGCTGTAAGTTTTATTGCATTGATAACTAATAATATGGAAAGAAAATACGGATTTCCTAAAATGACAATTGTGGAGTTTTAAAATCGACTTCCCGCTGCAAGAGTTGAAAGAACTGTTTTTTTTCAATAACATCACGTGGTGTGTCACTTGGTGAGATTAAATTCTATCAAGACCTCCTAGACTATCCCAATTAACAAAACCATAATTGAGTCAATGCGATAAAAAAATTCAGTCCCAAAATTATAATTGTGCTTCTTAAACTATCTGGAAGTCAAGACATCTAACTTGTAAAAAGTTTCAAAAGAAACGTTCAAATCACGATTTCTATGGATTAAGCCAGTGAAAGGAAATTGCAAAATTAGTTTAACAAATTCAGTGAATTTGGCGAAAAATGGCATTACCAACAATAGGTTATGAATTAAACTACCCAGAACCGCTGCTCACAATTATATTTTATTTCACCTATATCTCGATTTCTATAATAAGCGTTACTCTTTCGTTGTAACAAAATTGATGCGAGAATTGACGAAAGTATGGCATTTAAAGTTATTACAACTGGATTTTGCAATTTAACCAACGGCATGGCAAGATAGGAATTAGTCGAAAATCAAATTGATATGCCAAAGTCTGTAATAATTATTCCTCAAGTATTAGCTTGGAAAAACATTGACAAAAGCGGGAAAACTTGAGGAAACTTCAAAGAAAATAAAAATTTGGGAAGAGCAAAATCTTATGAAACGTATTTTAAAAACGCTGTCAGTGATGACCTAAAACAGGATTACTGTTTAGCAAACGCAATTGGCAAACTGTGATAAACTCTAACCACTTTGCCCTCATGTATGCCTGGTTTCCAAGCGGGCATACTCATAATAACATTCTTGGCGGCATCTTCACAGCCATGGCCTAAACCTTTAATGATTTTAGGATTGGTGATTTTGCCATCTTTTTCCACAATAAATCTTACAAAAACCATCCCTGAAACCTTAGCTTTTTTGGCTTCTTCAGGTATCACAAGATTATTCTTTATAAAATTATACATTTCTTTTTTACCACCTACATAGGCAGGTTTTTCTTTTACCCAAGCCATCACATCTACTTCACTTTCAGCACTATAGGTGTCCTTGTCGCTAAAATCTTCTTTTTTTGCTACTTCTTTTTTGGTTAAACTATAGCTTGATTCGCCACCTCCTCCGCATGAAAACAAGGAAAAACTGAAAATTGTAATTACAAAAAGCAACTTCAGTGAACTAATAATGGGGCTAATATGCATTTCTTTGCTGTTTATTTTGCGTAAAAATAGGACATTTTTCTTGTGAATTTTAGTCCTTACTTAAAGTTTTAAGATTTCAGAAGAGTAAAATCGGAAATTCACCAAAACTTAAACCTCTATGACACCCTAGACCGTCTCAATGCGAAAAGACGCCTCAAGTAAAGGTATCGGTGGCTCAAGAGGTGCCAAAGGTGTTGTTGTAATCAACTTATAAAAGAAATAAATTCTTGGGATTACCGATTCTTCGAGACTAAAATTCTTAAATTTGCAACCATAAAAATCGCCAGCACAAGTGTTTGCATGTAACCAATGACCAACGAGCAAAAGGCTATAAAAGCCACGTATTTTAGTATTTTTGGCAATGCATCATTGGCTATAGTAAAAGGATTGGCTGGTTTTTTCGGAAATTCCTATGCCTTAATTGCCGATGCCATAGAGTCCACCACAGACATTTTCGGTTCACTTTTGGTCTTATTTGGTTTAAAATATGCGAGCCGACCTGCCGACAAAAATCACCCTTACGGGCATGGAAGAATAGAACCCCTAATTACTTTTTTGGTGGTTGGCTTTTTGTTTTTCTCGGCCATTATTATAGCCTACGAAAGTATAAAAAATATCCAAACTCCGCATGAATTGCCCAAGCCTTGGACATTGTATGTGCTGGGGGCTATCATACTTTGGAAAGAAATATCTTATAGGTTAGTGCTAAAAAAGAGCAAAGAAACCAATAGTAGCTCCTTAAAAGCCGACGCTTGGCACCACCGAAGCGATGCCATAACCTCTGTGGCGGCTTTTATCGGCATTTCTATTGCCTTGTTTATGGGAAAAGGCTATGAGACCGCCGACGACTGGGCTGCACTCTTCGCATCGGGCTTTATTCTTTATAACTGTTATTTAATATTCAGGCCAGCACTGGGAGAAATCATGGATGAGCACGTTTATGACGACCTTTTGGAAGAAATAAAACAAGTTTCGCAAACCGTAGAGGGCGTAGAAGGCACCGAAAAATGTTTTATTAGAAAATCAGGCATGAAATACCACGTCGACCTTCATGCCTTGGTGGACGCTGAAATCAGCGTAAAAAAAGGCCATGATATAGCTCATGACCTAAAAGATACTTTGCGAAAGGAAATTCCACAGCTGGGCCATGTTTTGATACATATTGAACCCAATTGAGTATTTTTAACTTAAAATTACTATTCTTCGCTGGCACCGTTTTCTACGAAATTGACACCACGCGTTACTATTTTGCCTGAAATATCACCTGGTTCAATAATCTCTATGAATCCATGGGCAATTCTTCCCGTTTTTACTTCCAATTTTTCGAATTTTACTTGCGTCTTTTCTTCTTTCATTTTAAAAATAAAAGAACCATCTGAATTTGCCAAAATAGCAGATTCCGGTAGGGCCATAACTCTGGAGTTTTTTACGTTTATTCTTCCAGAAATATACTGTCCGGGACGAAGAGATTGCTCAAAAGCTTCGTTTTCGATATGAACATGTAGATTTAACGATTTCTGTTCTACATCCACAGTTTTGTCTATGAGATATACTTTGCCCAGTATATCCTTTCCTTCGGGGCTTTTAAAATCAACCTCCTGCCCTACTTTGACCAACTGCATGTCATCGCCAAAAACCTTGAGTTCTACGTGCATGTGCTCCATGCTAATGAGCTCCAAAAGTGTTTCATTGCTAAGAAAACTCTTGCCATTGGTTATGTTTACCTCCTTAATGTAACCGCTTTGGCTTGCATAAAGAGCATGTTTGGCCGAAATATTTGAACTCGTTAGTGTGGCAGAATTAATACCAAGTATTCTCAATTTCTCAGTTAAACCTTTGATTTTTATCCTATTAAGCTTCAAAACATTCTCGGTTTCTTGAAGTTTCCTTTTAGAGGTGGCATCATCCAGAATTAGGGCTTTTTGACGCTCAAAATCCTGAACCAGCAATTCATTTTTGACAGATTCATTCAGGAAGTCTTCTTGAATTTGCAACAATTCCATGCTCGTGATTTGTGCCAAAATTTCGCCTTTTTTAAAAAACTTACCTGGCAACAAATTGTGATTGATGTTCGAAATCACACCGTTCAATGGATAATTCACAGAGAACATTTGACCTGGCGGGACGTCAACCAAACCGTTGGCATCTATATTGATGTCCATTATTTTTTCTTCAACACCACCAATTTCTATTTTCAGATTTTTAAATTGTTCCGAAGAAAAAACTATGGAATTCTCAACTGGTTTTTGGGCAACTTCCTCAGTTTTTGTTTCCGTTTTACATGAAAACAACAAAGCCATGCAAGCAATATTTATCAATATTTTATTCATTTCCGGTAAGATATTTAATGTTTGTGATTGTTAAATTTCTAAATTTTTCTAAATTCAATAGCTCCATTTTATAGCTAATATTTTGGTTATAAACCAAATACCAATCAAAATACTCGATTTGTCCTGCCAAATATTTCTTCATGCTGGTTTGCATTAGTCTGTCTGATTCTATCAAAACATTGTTTTTAATGAGCGAGAGTGTAGCATCGGCAGACTGCAAGCTTTTTTGTAAAACCGCCGCTTCGTTCTCCAGCTGAAATTTCAACTTTTCTAGTTCAGTTTCTTGAATTTTGGTCGAAATTCGGGAAGCCTCTACCCTAGCCTTTTGGGCTTTTGAAAAAATGGGAATCTCCACTCCAGCCACGCCAATAAACTGCCGCCAGCTCCCCAACATACTTTGGTTCATAAAACCTAAATTAATACTTGGCAGAAGTTTATTCATTTCGTTTTGAGTAGAAATCGCCGAATTCTGAATCACATTTTGCTGCATTTCTAATCTCGCATTTTGAGAAATGTTAGCATCCACACTATACTGAGCGTGCTTAAAACTTAAATCAGGCAAAATGGACGAACTTAAGAGAAGTTTTAATTGACCTTGAGTTTCGTTGATTTTATTGGAAACTTGATTGATTTTCATTTCGTTTTCCAAGATCCTCAAATTCATTCCAGCGGCATCGGTGCCATCTGTTTCGCCTAATTCTTGTCGCCTTTTGTAAACTTTTTCAATCTCGCCCAATTTTAAATTCTCGGTTTGCAACAAATCTATAACTTGCTGTAAATAAAACAGTTCGTAGTACACATTGGCTACATTAAAGCGATAATCATTTTTCAAAACCGCATATTCCGACTCCCCGACTTTCACCAAAGATTCGTTGAAAGTTTTACGCATTTTATACACTTTGGGCAATTCTGTGTTCTGAACTATTCCTAGTGTATAATCGGTCACAAAAGGAGTTTGAATATTTCCAACTTGCAAATCCACCTTTGTTTTGGGCATCTCATAGGCTGTATTTACCAAAGTTTTTTGTACATCTACCCGTTTCAAAGCCAAGTTGAGGCCTCTGTTTTGTTCTATTCCAAACCTCGTCAACTGCCCCAAATCGAGTTTTTGAGCAAAAGAAAATTGAACAAACAGACAAAATATTATTATTTTCTTTATCATTTCTTTTCTGCTTTTTTCATGAAAATCATATAAATAATGGGCAATACCACCAAGGTGAGAATGGTAGAAGTAATCAAACCGCCAATAACCACCGTGGCCAAAGGCTTTTGAACTTCCGCCCCTGCTGAAGTGGAAATAGCCATTGGCAAAAATCCTAAAGAAGCCACAAAAGCGGTAACAATCACTGGTCTAAACCTTACAGTAACACCTTCGATGATTCGTTTCATGAGGTCTTTTTCCTCGGACTGATTAAAGTAACTTATGAGTACCAAACCATTTAAAACCGCCACACCAAACAAGGCTATAAACCCAACACCCGCCGAAATACTAAAAGGCATGCCTCTCAACAACAAGGCAAAAACACCTCCAATGGCCGAAAAAGGAATGGCACTAAAGACCAAACCCGCCTGAAGAAATGACCCTAAAGAGAAGTATAACAATAAGAAAATCAATACCATAGCTGCCGGAACCGCCAGAATCAAACGCTCCTTTGCTCTTTTTAAATTCTCAAAAGAACCGCCGTATTCAAAATAATATCCCGAAGGCAAAGTAACTTTGGACTCCAACTTTTGTGCTACTTCCTCCGCATAGCTTTCCACGTCGCGGTCGGCTATGTCCACCCCTATGATTATTCTTCTGTTTGATTTTTCTCTCGAAATCTGAGAAGGGGCGTTTTGATAGCCGATTTCTGCTACATTTTCAAACTTAATCAAAGCACCTGTTCCGGTTTTAATTTGAAGATTTTTAATATGCTCCAAATCATCAGCGGCTTGTTTTGCTAACCTCACCACTACATCGAATCGTTTTTCGTTTTCAAAAAACACCCCTGCAACCTCCCCTGCAAATGAAGTTTTAAGAATAAAGTTGAGATCGTCGATATTGAGCCCAAATTCAGCCAACTTTTGCTTATCATATTTGACATTTATCTGTGGTCGTCCACTAATTCTTTCTACTCTTACCGTTCGGGTTCCTTCTATTTTTTGAAGAATTTTCTCTACAGATTTGGCTTTTTTGTTCAAAACTTCCAGGTCATTCCCAAATATTTTTATGGCAAACTCCGATTTCGACCCAGCAATCATTTCATTGAACCGCATTTCGATGGGCTGCGTAAATTCCGCTGAATTCCCCGGGACTTTTTCCTCTAAAACAGCCGCCATTTTCTCTACCATTTCTTGGGTTGAACTGGCACTTGTCCATTCGAAGTGGTCTTTCATGTTTATCATTAAGTCTGATGCCTCGGGAGGCATAGGATCGGTCGGCACTTCTGATGCTCCTATCCTACCCACAATCTGCTGAATTTCAGGAAATTCGGCCATCAAGGCTTGTTGAGCTTTAGTGGTGGCTTCTATGGTTGTATTCAGCGAAGAACCTTGCGGAGTTTGAAAATCGACTGCCAAATCGCCTTCGTCAAGTGTTGGAATGAATTCACCGCCCATACGCATAAACAATACCAAACTAATCAGAAAAACAACAATGGCTCCAGTCAATACCGTGGTGTGGTGTTTTAAGGCATATTGAAAAACTGGAGAATAGGTTTTAAACATTTTGTCAATAATCTTCTGCGAAAGCTTAAACTCTTTTTTGCCCTCTTTGCTCAAAAGCAATGAAGTCACGGCAGGCACATAAGTCAAGGACAACAAAATGGCTATCACCAAAGCCAAACTTACCGTCATGGCCATTGGTTTGAACATTTTGCCTTCGATACCACCCAGTGAGAGAATTGGCAAGTAAACAATCAGAATGATAATTCCGCCAAACAGAGCCGCCGAGAGTACTTTGGTAGAAGATTTATACACCAAGTCGTTGAAAACCGATTTTTCAATTTTGTCGACATGGTATTTTTTATTGGAATGAATATTATACAAAACACTTTCCACAACAATCACTGAGCAGTCTACCAAAAGGCCAAAATCTATAGCTCCGAGACTCATCAAATTGGCCGAAATACCAAAAAGCTGCATCAATCCGAACGTGATAATCATCGTGATGGGAATGACCGAAGCCACTATAAGACCCGCCTTAATACTTCCCATGAGTAAAACCAGTACAAAAACCACAATCAAACCGCCTTCGATAAGGTTGTTTCTAACCGTTTTTATAGATTTATCAATAAGTTTGGTTCTATCTATAAAAGGAACAGCCTTTAATCCAGCGGGCAAAGTTTTGTTGATTTTTTCTATCCTGACCTTAACCTCTTTTATTGTTTTTTCAGAATCGGCTCCTTTCAGCATCAGCACAATGCCGCCAACGGCCTCTCCTTCGCCATTTTTGGTCATGGCTCCGAACCTTTTGGCGTGACCAAATTTCAAGTCGGCAACGCTATTAACCAAAATTGGCACTCCGTTGGAGGTTTTGATCACTATTTTCCCCAAATCTTCAAGCGAACTTGCAGTTCCTTCCCCTCTTATAAAATAAGTTTGGTCAAATTTTTCAATATAACTGCCCCCAGTATTGGTGTTATTCGCACTTACTGCATCAAAAACCTCTTTGAGGCTGACGCCCATTTGGAGTAACTTTTCAGGTACTACAGAAATTTCATATTGTTTCACATAGCCACCAAAGCTACTGATTTCGGTAACACCATCAATACCAGCTAGTTGCTTCTTCACAATCCAGTCTTGAATGGTTCTTTGAGTGGTGAGGTCATACTTTTTTTCAAAACCCGGGCTTACCTCTAGCGTGTATTGATAAATCTCTCCCAAACCCGTGGTAATGGGGGCAAGTTCTGGTGTTCCAAACTGCTTAGGAATAGTCTCTGATGCCATCTTTATTTGATCAGAGGCCAATTGTCGGGCTAGATGAATGCTAACGTCATCGGCAAAAACCAAAGTAATAACCGAAAGCCCTTGTCTTGAAACAGACCGAATATCTTCTAAATTTTGAATATTGACAAACTGCATTTCTAGCGGTGCAGTTATGTATTGCTCAACTTCTTGGGCAGCTAGCGTTGGAGCCAAGGTAAGCACAACTACTTGGTTATTAGTAATATCAGGCACCGCATCAATAGGTAGGCTTCTAAGAGAAAACAAGCCCGCGACCATAGTGAGAGAGACTGCAATACCCACCACAAGTTTGTTGTGAATACTATATTTGACGAGTTTATCAAACATGATGAATTATACTTTTTGATTGTCAATTTTTAAAATTGACATTGTAAGAATAAATTGAAATAGAATATTATTAGGATAAGACAAGTCCATCAGCGTCATGAAATTTCGTAATTGACAATCAATCTAAAAGATTTACCTAATAAAAGAGCAGAATCAACCCAACTGTGGTGGGTTTAGGAGAAGTTTTAGATACTGAAATCTATAGAGATTTGAATATTCTAGTGAGCTAAGGACCTCAGAAAAGACCAAATTCTCTTTAGAATTAGAGTCAATGCTTAAAGAAACAGACGAAACAAAGGCCAAGAACGAGATTTGCGACTCAAAAGATGGAAGATTTTTGTGTTCTTTGTTGGTTTTGTGTCCCGAATCCGAGGAATAGTGCATCCATAAAAATTGATTGAGACTAACCCCATTCTGTCTGTGTTCCAAATAATGATGATAAAGTTCGCCTATACGAGAAACCTGCGATATACCCAAGCCGTTAGGCAGGAGACTTTCGAAGAAAATCACTATAGCTAATACCAATATGGAAGGTTTCTTTAACATCTGTGCAAATGTAAGGAAGACAGTGAAAGAAAAAAAATATTTAGAGTAAGCGTTTCATATTTAGACAGATACAAAATAACAACAATTTTAATAGGTTTTTTTCAAAAAAATATTTGACTTTTTGTTCAAAACCCGTACCTTTGCAGTGATTTTCAGAGAAACAGTTAATCTATTTCAAAGAGAACAACGGGCCTATAGCTCATTCGGTTAGAGCAACTGACTCATAATCAGTAGGTGCCTGGTTCGATCCCAGGTGGGCCCACTTCAGAATCAAGGAGTTACAGAAATGTAGCTCCTTTTTTGTGGGCACTGGCAAAACATTTTATTAACTTTTACATACATTTTATCAGGAAAGATATTGGTTGCTACCTTCTTTTGTCTGAAAACTCCGCTGTACCTTTACTTTAACAAGAAAAAAAAGCTTGAAAAATTTGACTAATTAGGTTAATTTTATGGTAATAAATTTTCCTAAATGGGACGCCACAAGTAATGTGTCAAGCATGTAGTTGACCCCATTTCAAGCCCAAATAGCCATTTTCTCAATAAAAAATATAATTTTTAAGGAGATATTAGTTTTTAAGAAGATATAATTAATATCTTTAAATCAAACAAAATGGCTTAGTTGGCGTGCTCGTGTTTTAGATGTGTTGGTGGCAACATAAAACATTGTAAATTTGGCACTTGTATGATATAATATGGTAAAGATTCAAGACAAAACAAGGAGTGTTTCATAATAGTTACCGTTGAAGCGAGTAAAACCCGCTTTACACACCTACGAAGGCAATAGTCTTCGCAGAGCCAGTTTTTTTTAGCAAAATATTTCAGTAAAATAAAAATAATTGAACAATGAAAGTATTGATAGATATACCCGACAATGAGGCGACCTTCGGATTGAAAGTTTTAAAAAGCCTTTCCTTTGTAAAAAAGGCAAAACCTATGACTGACGCTTCCGTTGGGTTGTGGGATGACCTTAAAGAAGCTGCCGAACAAGTACGCTTACACAAGCAAGGAAAAATAAAATTGAAAACTGCCCAAGAGCTTTTAAATGAGTTATAGCATTATTCCTACACACCGCTTAGCTGTGCTTAGTCTCTTGACTAAGTAAGTTTTGAAAAACATCAGCCCCCAGCTGTGCTTAGTCTCCTGAGTAAGCACGAGTGTTTGGCGGTCTCCAGACCGCCGTTTATAATTACAAATTAAGAGGGTCAATAACATTAAGTCCTGCGATATTTTTAAAATCGCTATCGCTAGTAATAAGTGTACGATTGTGAACGATGGCGGTAGCTGCCATAATTGCATCAGGGATTTTTATTTTACGGCTCCGTCTAATGCTAACGCATTGAGCCACTACATCAGGCGTAAGGGTCAAAACAGTTGCGTCTTGAATAAACGCTTTTACAATTTGTTCTTTGCTTTTATCGGGGTTAATCCAAGACAAAGCTTCAATCTCTGTAATTACAGAAATGGTAGGTATTTGGTCTAAAACCTCTGCCATAAAACCCATCCCTTTTTCAGTAAAAAGCCCCGAGAAGAAATATGAAATCGCATTATTATCAATTAAATACTGTCCCATTCTTTACGCATTTGTTGGGTGTGGTCATTAAAGCTTTTGGCGTCTTCTTTAGTAAATACGTCTCTGTACTTATCAGACAATTTTATAGGATTTAGTTTTTTTTCAATAACCAATCCTTCTTGTTTTTTAAAAACAATTACTTCTAGTTCCTCTCCCAAATAATCTTCGGGAAACACCAAAGCCACATTGTAGTTGGTTTGTGTTGGTGTTATGACTGTTCGTATCATATTATTGTATTTTAGAAATTAATGCATATTCCGCTGATACTGACCCCCTATTTCGGTCGAAGCTGACCCCTTTGAGCTATTACTTATTGAGATGGCTAGCCTGACAAAATTACTTGTTTTTTCTTAAACTATCACCTTTCAAATCCATTCTTATGGCAGTATGTACTATTCTGTCCAAAATTGCTGCTACAATTGTACTGTCAGGAATTATTTCGTACCATGCCGAAACTAGTATTTGAGACACCTGCTCTGCGAAGGCTATTGCCTTCGTAGGTTTATAAAGCGGGTTTCACCCGCAGAGTTAGATTCAAAAATTAAAAGAAAAAGGAGGCTATCAAATAAAATACCAAAATAAACCATATTTTATACCTTTTACAGTTGTAAATTGGGTGGATGTATTTATCGTGATATAACAATTAAAAGCTTGAAATTTTGCCAAAAATCAAAAGGATTAAATATTTATTCCGCTCCAATACACTCCAATCTCCACTTTTTTCAAGAACTTTATGGCCCATAAATGATGTTCATAAAGTATAATTCTGGACAAAACTTCCAAAAACAAATTTTGACTAACAAACGCAAAATATTCAACGACCCGATATACGGTTTCATCACTATTCCGTCTGACTTTATATTTGAAATCGTACAACATCCTTATTTTCAACGCCTCAGAAGAATAAAGCAGTTGGGCATGGCCGAGTTGGTTTATCCCGGAGCATTTCATTCGCGGTTTCAGCATGCCTTAGGAGCCATGCACTTGATGAACGAGGCCTTGAATACACTCCAATCAAAAGGCTTGATGATAATGGAAGTGGAGCGAGAGGCAGCTTTGGTGGCTATTTTGTTGCATGATATTGGCCACGGACCTTTTTCACATGTGCTGGAGTATGCTATCCTAAAAAATGTGAACCATGAAGCCATTTCAGAATTACTTATGGAAGACCTCAACCGGCAGTTTGATGGTAAACTTACCTTGGCCATCGAAATGTTCAGAGGCACTTACGACCGCAGTTTCTTCCATCAACTCATTTCGAGTCAACTTGATATGGACCGCATGGACTATCTCAATCGTGATAGTTTTTACACAGGAGTAGTGGAGGGAAACATCGGTGCGGAACGAATCATAAAAATGCTGCATGTAGTTGATAACCAATTGGTAGTAGAAGAAAAAGGTCTACTCAGCGTCGAAAACTTCCTGGTAGCTCGCCGATTGATGTATTGGCAAGTTTATTTACACAAAACCTCTATTTGTTCCGAAACAATGGTGCTGAAAATCTTTGAAAGAGTCAAAGACCTTTTGAAAGAAGGCGTTTCAGTAGAAATACCCACGCATCTGAGCGTTTTTTTTGAAAGAAATATCAAAAAGGAAGACTTCAAAAGCGATGCAGAATTGTTACAGCATTTTGTGAGCCTCGACGACGTTGACATTTGGTATGCCCTGAAGTCGTGGCAAGGTCATCAAGATGTGGTATTGGCCAACTTGAGCAAAAATATTATTCAGCGAAACCTGTTTAAAATAAAAATAGACGTTGACCTTAAAACGGAAGAAATACATTCAGAAATTTCAAGGAATTTAATTGAAAAAAATATTCCAAAAGAGCTTCTTAAATACTTCTTCAAAGTTAGCCAAATTAGCAATAGTGGATATGCTTCTCAGCAGGCCAATATAAAGATTCTAATGAAAAATGGTAATATTCTCGATGTTTCAGAGGCATCAGACTTACCGACCATCAAGGCTATGAGTAATATTGTCAAAAAAAATTATATTTGTTATGCCAATGACGTATATTTACCGACCATTTAATTGCCATTTTCATCATCTCATTTATTTTTAATGGAGTTTTCGATAAAACAAATAGCTCATCTTTTAGGGGGTGAAGTAAAAGGAGACGGAGATACAATAATACATAATTTTGCTAAAATAGAAGAAGGAAAACCAGGTTGTATTTCTTTTTTGGCCAATGCAAAATACGAGAGTTTTATATACGGCACCGGTTCAAGTGCTGTGCTTGTAGCCAAGACATTTGAGCCAAAAGAACCAATTAACACCAATCTTATACTTGTTGAGGACCCCTATCTTGCCATAAGCACACTTATGGCTGAATATCAGAAACTTACAGAAAACAGCAGCTCTGGTATTGACGCTATGACATCGATTGCCTCTAACGCACACATAGGTAAACATGTGTACATAGGGCCTTTTAGCTGCGTTGCTGAACACGCTAAAATTGGCGAGAATTCACAAATATATCCACAAGTATATATTGGGAAAAAAGTAAGTATTGGAACAAATACCATCATTCACGCCGGCGTAAAAATATATCAAGACTGCGAAATAGGCGACAATTGTATTATACATGCCGGTGCGGTTATAGGAGCAGATGGATTTGGTTTTGTACCTGATAATCAAGGCATTTACCAAGACGTTCCGCAACTGGGCAATGTAATAATTGAAAACCATGTGAGCATAGGAGCCAACGCCACCATCGATAGAGCCACTATGGGTTCAACAAAAATCTGTAATGGTGTGAAAATAGACAACATGGTGCAGATCGGCCACAACGTGGAAGTCGGCGAAAACACAGTTATTGCTGCACAAACAGGTGTAGCGGGCTCTACCAAAATCGGTAAATCTTGCGTAATTGGTGGCCAAGTGGGTTTTGCGGGACACTTAAAAATAGCAGACAGTACGCAAATAGGGGCTCAAAGTGGTGTCGGAAAAAATATAACCGAGCCCAAAGGAGCCTATTCAGGAAGGCCTTTATTACCTATAAAAGACCACCTCAAGCTTTTGGTGAACTTAAGAAGACTTAACGACAATTTGAAAAAATAAATATCGATATGAATTTAAAACAACACACCATAACCGAATCAGTGAGCATCACTGGACAAGGATTACACACGGGTGAGTTTGTAAATGTTACCCTTAAACCCGCAACCATTAACCACGGCATTGTTTTTCAGCGAATCGACCTTGTTAACAAGCCGTTGGTACCTGCCTTGGTAGACTTTGTGGTAGATACCAGCCGCAGTACGGTTATAGAAAAAGACGGTGGACGAATAGGTACTATCGAACACTTAATGTCGGCATTAGCGGGTTTGCAAATAGACAATGTCTTAGTAGAAATAGATGGAGCTGAACTTCCTATATTAGACGGCTCTGCATTTCCCTTTTTGGAATTGATAGAAAAAGCTGTTCCATTGGAACAAAATGCTCTAAGAAACTATTTTTCCGTTCCAGAAGCCGTTCATTTCAAAAACGACGATAAAAGTATTGAATTAGCCGCCTTACCTCTTGATGATTATAGGTTGACCGTTATGGTAGATTTTAATTCTCAAATATTACACAGCCAACATGCACAGCTTCACGAAATAAGCCTTTACAAAGAACACATAGCTCCTTGCAGAACATTCGTTTTTGTGCACGAATTAGAATTTTTGGCCAAGCAAGGTCTCATAAAAGGTGGTGACCTGAGCAATGCCGTAGTAATATCAGAAACGGATATGAG
Source organism: Spirosoma fluviale (assembly GCA_945885545.1). Classification (GTDB taxonomy): domain Bacteria; phylum Bacteroidota; class Bacteroidia; order Cytophagales; family Spirosomataceae; genus Leadbetterella; species Leadbetterella lacustris. Next base: position 3,705 of record CAMCYZ010000057.1, on the reverse strand, counting down.
CCAAGAAAATATAGAATCTCTTTCGTCTATTTTGAATAAAAAACTGGTAAGCGATGGCAAGGCTGGAATTATGAACGACGAAAAACTGAAGTTTCATAATGAACCCGCTCGACATAAATTGCTGGATTTAATGGGAGATTTGGCCTTGATTGGTCGCCCTTTGAAAGCCCACATATTGGCTGCTAGACCCGGGCATGCTTCTAATGTGGAGTTGGCCAAGTTAATTAAAAAACAAATAGCACAAAAAAGTAGTGCGGCCCCATATTTCGATGCCAACGCCGAGCCGGTTTTCAACGTATTGGATATAGCGAAACTTTTACCCCACCGATATCCGTTTCAGTTAGTAGACAAGATTATGTCATTAGATGGAACCACGGTGGTAGGCATTAAAAACATTACTATGAACGAGCCGCAATTTACAGGTCATTTTCCTGACAACCCAGTGATGCCAGGTGTTTTACAAGTGGAAGCGATAGCCCAAACAGGCGGTGTTTTGGTGCTAACCTCTACAGGAGAACCTGAAAAATATTGGCCCTATTTGGTTGGAATTGAAAATTGCAGGTTCTATAAAAATGTTTTACCGGGAGATTCGTTAGTAATAAGATGCTCACTTTTATCACCTATAAGAATGGGTGTAGCCAAAATGCATGGAGAGGCTTGGGTGGGCAAGAACATGGTATGTTCTGTAGACATGACCGCAAGATTAGTAAAGAAATCCAATTAATATTATATGAATCAGCCGTTGGCTTACGTACATTCAGACGCAAAAATTGCTCAAAACGTTGTGATAGAACCATTTGCGGTTATCCATAAAGATGTGGAAATCGGTGAAGGTACTTGGATTGGCTCGCATGCCGTCATAATGGAAGGAGCAAGAATTGGCAAAAACTGTAAAATTTTTCCGGGGGCGGTAATTTCGGCTGTTCCGCAAGACTTAAAATTCAAAGGCGAAAATACAATCACTATTATAGGCGATAATTCAACTATCAGAGAGTGCGTAACTGTAAACAGAGGAACAGCAGATAAGCACCGCACCGAAATAGGTTCAAACTGCCTCATAATGGCTTATACACATGTAGCACATGATTGTATTTTAGGCAACAATGTAATTTTAGCAAATGCCGTTCAGTTAGCCGGCCATATTTCGGTGGGCGATTTCGCAAACATTGGTGGTATGTCTGCGGTGCAGCAGTTTGTCAAAATCGGAAACCATGCCTACATTGGTGGTTGCTCTCAAATCCGAAAAGATGTACCTCCATTTATAAAAGCCGCAAGAGAACCACTTTCTTACGCAGGAATCAATTCTGTGGGATTAAGAAGAAGGGGTTATTCTGACGAAAAAATTTCGGAGATACAAAACATCTATAGATATATATATTTAAGAGGACTAAATAATTCAGATGCTATAGCCTTGGTAGAGTTGGAATTTCCAGCAACGGCCGAAAGAGACGAAATCCTGAATTTTGTAAGAACTTCAGAGCGAGGAATCATAAAGTCCGGAATAGCTAAAAACATCGACTGATTTTGTTAAAAATTTCCCTAGAAAATATTGGCAAGAAATTTAAAAACGAATGGATATTTCGTAATTTAAGTTTTGAATTCTTAAAAAACGAGTCCATTGCTATCATTGGGCCAAATGGCTCCGGAAAATCAACCCTGATGCAAGCCTTAGCGGGGGCTATTCCTATAAATGAAGGAAAGGTTACCTACATCAACGAAGAAAAATTTATTCCAGACGAAAACTGGCATGATTTATTGTCATTTTCAGCACCTTATTTGGAACTAATAGAAGAATTTACGCTGGCGGAGTCTGTAAATTTCCATATAAAATTTAAGCCTTTTCAGAATGATTTAACTTCTTCTGATTTTTTGCAAATTATAGACTTAGAAAAACACAAAAACAAACCTGTCAAGAATTTCTCTTCGGGTATGCGTCAAAAACTTAAGCTTGGGTTGGCTTTTTATAGTCGAACCCAGATTCTTTTGTTAGACGAACCCACTTCTAATCTTGACCAAAATGGTTTTGAGTGGTATCTGCACAATGTTGAAAAGGCACTGAAAGATAAAATCGTTATCGTCTCTTCAAACGAACCCAAGGAATATACTTTTTGCGAAAAACACTTGAATATTCTTGATTTTAAAGTTAAATCCTAAATCATCGATTGGTTCACCCCTTTTATTATTTAACCCAATCTACAAAATCGTAACTTGTAAAGTCTTGCGAATTAGCTAAATAAATCAAGAATAGACTTTACAGTTATTAAAACAAATTTATATTTTACAAAAAAAAATCTCACGTCAATCATAAAGCAGCCGTTACTATTTGCTGGTTCTAAGGGGGAGAAGCACATTTATACCTTGTACGATTAAGGAGCAAACCTTTCCTGTATAAGTCCGGAGATGCCGGATGGTCTAGAAACTCCAGTTTCATTTGGCAGGGTTAGAAAAATTACTACTACTTCCGAAGGACATTTTTATATAAGTTTTGCAAAGAGTAAGTTTACACTTTTACATGAATGATGTGTTACTTTTGGATGCATTCCTAGTTATTCCACGACTTAGCGAAGACGCCATCATAGGTGCCGCCACCTAGCAAAAATGGAAAATAAAGTTAGATTTTGAACAAGACATAGCCATTATTGACCCCAATGTGGCCAAAATGCAATTGGTGTAGATAAATTTTTGATTTTAATAAACTCACCCAAAAACAAATTTTCTGCTACTCAATTTAGGTTTTTCTTTGCAAAAAACATCAAAATAACCTAAATTTCACAATCTAATGATTTGGGATGGCTCTATTGAGACAATTTCTTCTATTTCTATTTTTTTTTGTTGCAGGTTTAAACTTTGCACGTGCCTTTGTTTTTATAAAAAACCAAGGACAATGGCCATCTGAGGTACTTTACCGCACTTCTATTCCGTCTGGTCAGCTTTGGATCACTCAAAAAGGCTTACTATATCAACTCTTCGAAGCTGAAAATTCACCACACTATTCAAGCAATAGGAAAGCTAGGGAATCATTTTCTACCCAAAATATTAGCTTGAAATTTAAAAATGTTTGCCATTTTTCAAAAAAAGAAAAAGTTGTAGCTCAGACTTTCAACTTTTTTATTGGACAAAATCTAAACGAATGGAAAACCAATGTAACTGCCTTCGAAGAAATATTACTTGAAAATGTTTTTGATGGAATCGACTTCAGAATGTACTCCACCGACCAATCTCTTAAATACGAGTATATTGTAAAACCAGGGGCGGATGCCAATCAAATAAAGTTCAAATATGAAGGAGCCAACGAAACCATTTTAGAAAAAAACGAATTGGTGCTAAAAACCAATTTCGGAATCATAAAGGAGTTTCAGCCTTTTACTTATCAAAGCCAAAACAATCAGAAAAAACCAATAAAATCGTCATTTAAAATTTCAGACGAATATATCTCATTTCAAATAGCCGAATACGACCATAATCAGGAACTTATCATAGACCCTGAGCTAGTTTTTAGTACCTATTCAGGCTCTTTATCAGACAATTGGTCACATACAGCAACCTATGACTCCAAAGGAAATACCTATGCTGCGGGAACAGTTTTCGGTGTGAATTTCCCAGTTTCTATCAATGCATTTCAACCAAAATCTGGCGGAACAACCAACCAAAATGACGTTGGCTACCGAACAGACATTGTCATTGTGAAATATTCAGATGACGGCA
>CAMCYZ010000056.1 GCA_945885545.1 Spirosoma fluviale | reverse complement strand
AAAACCCACATTGTTTCGGTAGTAGCCAGCGAAAGAGGCGTCAGATATATCAACGCTCGTATGCCCGAGTGCAAACTTTGGATAGGCGACATCGACCCCGAACTCAACACCAAATCTTACATAGTTCCCGGCCTTGGCGATGCTGGAGACTTAGCATTTGGTGTTAAAATATAAAACAACCCTAAAACATAAACCCTTAAATTGAAAAACGAAAAATCAGACCTTCAGCATTTGTTTAGCATGCCCGTAATAGTGGCTGCATTGGGCTATTTTGTAGATATTTACGACCTCCAACTCTTCGGAATCGTCCGGATTCCTAGCCTTGAAAGCCTTGGATTAAACAAGCAAGAGGTAGATTCCATTGGCACAAGTATCATCAACATTCAGATGATTGGACTACTAATCGGCGGTATACTCTGGGGAACTTTGGGCGACAAAAAAGGAAGGCTGTCCGTGCTTTTCGGTTCAATAATTACCTATTCACTAGCTAATATTTTTTGTGGATTTATACCTCAAATGGACTTTGTAGACAAAGTAGAAACTTACAAATGGCTTCGATTTTTAGCGGGCATTGGTCTTGCAGGAGAATTAGGAGCAGGTATTACACTCGTATCAGAGGCTTTGCCAAAACATTTGAGAGCCAAAGGAACTTCATTGGTTGCCGGAGTTGGTCTCTTTGGAGCCGTTGTAGCCACTTTTACTGTAAAATTATCAGGCGACTGGACCATTGCGTATTTCATTGGTGGCGGAATGGGATTCATGCTTCTCTTACTGAGAGTGGGCGTTTTAGAGTCAGGTATGTATAAAAACCTAACCGACAAGGCACATATATCGAAAGGAAATTTCTTTGCCTTTTTTACAGATTGGAAGAGATTTGCCAAGTATATGAGATGTATCGGCATAGGCATGCCAACATGGTTTTGTATTGGCATTTTGGTATATCTCAGCAATCAATTCGGCGAAACTTTCGGATTTGCCGAAAAAGTTGAGCCCGGTTTGGCTATCATGTGGGCTTACGTGGGTATCTCTGCAGGAGACTTCCTGAGTGGATTTCTCAGTCATTGGCTGGCTTCCCGCAAACAAGCAATTGCCATAATGATGGCAATGTCGCTTTTAGGTGTATTATTCTATCTGTTCGGAGGTATGCAGAATGCTTTTACACTTTACGCTACATGTGTATGGCTTGGATTCTGGACAGGCTATTGGGCCATGTTTGTTACTGTTGGAGCCGAACAGTTTGGCACAAATTTAAGAGCCACGGCAGCCACTACAGTACCCAACATGGTGAGAGGTTCTGTTGCGGGCATGACTACCTTATTCGGTTTTTGGAAACCTACTTTTGGGGTTATTTGGGCTGCTGCTTTGGTAGGGCTTATAATTTATGTCATTGGTTTCTATTCCACACTGAGTATCGCAGAAACCCACGACAAAGACCTCGATTATTTAGAAGTTTAAAACGCTTCGGTTTTCAAATCAAAAACCTCTTTCGACCGAAAATAATATACTGAAACCAATGTGGAGACTATGAAATAAGTCAAAAATATTGGTTTCAATGCAGCAAATTGCTCAAACAACGGATACCATAAATCTGTAAGTACAATTACACCAATTCCATAAAGATTCTTTACCAGTTCAAAAAACAGAAATCCGGGATTTTTGTCCATAAACTCGGTGTAGGCATAAATATTGAGGAAAATCATCAACCCATAAAGCATTAAATGTGGCAATGAAAGATTCCCGAAATAATAAAACATAACAGACAGAAAACCAAGAGTTGCAAAAAACTGCAACCAAATCCATGTTCTCGCTCCTAAAGAAAAGTCCGTGGCATACTTTTTAAAATCATACGGATCTGTAATTTTGTCCAGAGGATATTTTTCCTCAAAACCCTCAGGACGCCAGCCTGTTGGCATAAACCATATCCTGAATTTATCTTTCCACGACTCGGTTCTCCAAGCATCCAAAATCAATAGCCAAAGGTGTTTAAAGTTAATCTTTATTGGATTCCAAGTTGCCATCGGCCTTGTGATACCATATACTGGCTTTAGGTTGGGCAATTCCTCTTGAAAAGTACCAAAAAGCCTATCCCAAACGATAAATATCTGCCCGTGATTTTTGTCTAAATATTCTGGATTAAGTGCATGATGAACTCGGTGATGAGAGGGAGTTACAATAATTTTTTCCAGAAAACCCATTCTGTTGATATAAATCGTATGATACCAAAACTGAGCAAAAAGCTGAATGGGAGCCACAATGCCAATTACCTCAGGTCTTACACCCAAAATGGCTGCGGGAATCAAGAAAAACGTAAAAATATTGACAAAAGTAGAAATACTCTGACGCAAAGCACAAGCCAAATTAAACTCCTCGCTGCTGTGATGAATGGCGTGTTTGTTCCAAAAGAAATTAACCTGATGGGCCAAACGATGCACCCAATAACCTGAAAAATCCAAGGCAATAAACGCAATGATATAAACCCAAACCGTAGATTTTATATCGAAAACTGCCAAATGCTCATAAAACCACTTGTACGAAATGATGGTAATACTTAAGCCCAAAACATCTTTTAAGGTATTTGTGTACCCCGAACTAAGACTAGAAATGGTATCCATCGTTCTGAATTCATGCTTGAACCTTAAATATCCATAAAGTTTTTCGGCCATAACCAAAAACAAAAAAATCGGAGAAGCAATGAGCAGTATCTTTGCGTAAGTTTCCATTGGTATGCAAGCATAATATTATTTAACAAATATAAGAAATAATGCCTTCCATAAATAATTCAAGAAAAACTTTTGCTTTTTAGAGTAGTTTTTCAAAACAAATACTATTCTCTACACCGATGTATTGGCCGAAATTTTTAATAATCTGATAATTATTTTTATGATAAAGGGCCACTGCTTCGGTTTGTCTTATACCTGTCTCCAATACTAATTTTTCCACATTCAACTCTTTTGCCCACTTTTCCAATTCATTGATTATCAGCGAAGCTATGCCTTTCCCCCTCATACATTCTTCTACAAACATTCGCTTAATTTCCCAGGCATTCGTCGAGCCCATCTGCTTTATGGCACCACAAGCTACGGGTAAGCAATTTTCATGAAAAACCACCACGTGATTTATACTGTCAATTTTGTTGAATTGGTCATAAAAGGCATGTTCGTCACCATCGGTAATGGTCAAAAAGGCATCCAACTTCTTCACCAAAGCCACAAAGTCTGGATTTAAAGAATTGGTTCTTGACATCCCTAACATACTCTAAATGCTAATTTTTAAATTCTAAAAAAACAATTTCAGAATTTGTAAAAGTATTTCTAATAACCATTTCTCCAAAATTAGCCAAAATGGTTTTGACCATTTAAAGGGCATTGCAAAAATGTCAGCTTATAGCTCGAATTTAATTCGGGGCTATTGATATTTGACCACTTCGTGATCACAAAAGTTAAGAAAATAAGCCATCTAAAATCCAATAGCGTTACCCCCATCTACTCTCAAGGAAACACCAGTGATGTATGAGGCTGCCTCTGAAGCCAAAAAAACTGCCGCATGACCGATGTTCGCAGGTTTTCCGAACTTGGCCATCGGTGTGCGACCCAGGGCTTTGTTCATGCGGTCGGGGTCCGAGTTCATGGCAGTTTGCATCATGGCGGTTTCTATAAACCCCGGGGCTATGGCATTTACTCTTACATTGAATTTTGACCAATCCGATGCCAAGGCTTTCGTGAGCCCTTCTATGCCACTTTTAGAGGCCGTATAAGCTGGCACTCTGTCTATTCCGTAATATCCAGCCATGGACGAAATCATAATAATCGAGCCCGTTGTGCGATCTATCATTCTTTTGGCCACCTCTCTAGTCAAGGCAAACACCGATGTCAAATTGGTCTGAATGATATTATTAAATTCCACATCAGTAACATCTACAGCAGGTTTTTTCATATTTATACCTGCATTATTTACCAAAATATCAATATCGCCGTACTTCAGTGTTATGCTTTCAACCAGCTCGGTGGTTTTGCTCAAATCCGTAACGTCGTTTACCACATAAAATACATTTTCACCAATGGCTTTTACGGCCTCCTGCAACATATTTTCTCTGCGACCCGTAATGATTACTTTGGCACCTGCATCTCTTAAACAACGTGTAATTTCGTACCCAATACCTGAGCCTCCGCCCGTTACCAAGGCTACTTTGTTCTCCAACGAAAAAGGATTTGTCATAAGTTTACTTCACCCCTTCCCTCCTCTCAACTAGAAAGGGGAAGTAGGGTATTAATTATTTATTAGCTAATTCTAAAGCACTTGTTGTAATATAATATTTCAAAAGCATATTGGGCACTTCCCAGTCGGGCAGGTTATTTACTTTGTAAAACTTCAAATAACGCTCCATCACTTCTCCAAAATGAGCTTCGTGACCTGTCCTATATTTTGCAGGAATGTCAACAATATAATCCGTTCCTGATTTCACCAAACTAATGCCAGGATATTTTACCTTCAATTTCTCGAATTCTGCATTCAAATTTGGTTCCGAAATTTTCGAGTTCTTGATGTACAAAGTCGGCGTATATTTCTCCTCTTCGCCTTGTTTTATTTCTATATTTCCAAGAGAACCTTTCATTATTGAGTAATGTGTATCTCCTCCTTTATCGGTACTATAATTCCAAAGTACTTTTACTTTCGAGTGTACATTTTTAACTTTAAAATCAATTTCACCATTGGCATAAACGTTTAAAGTATTGGCATCTTTTAGGTCTTTTTTTAAGAAATCTGGAAAGGTTTTGGCACCCGTAATTTTTCCAAATTCATCTAATGTCATTTCTGTAGGCCACCGTTTGGCAGCCAACACCTTAGCATCTTTTACATCTAAGGGTACTTCAGGAAATGCAGCCCAAATGGCCAAATCTACCAAATGCGTGGTAACATCTACTATACCCTCACCCTGTTGTTTGGTATCCATAAACCATTCTGGACGAATAAGCGGACTACCCGAAACATACTTGAAGAAATGATGAACACTTTCTTTGATAATTGACGGATCTTCAGGAGTTCCGGGCAATAAATCCCCAAAAACACCCTTCATCATTGAGAGTTCTCTCTGCAAAGTAGTCGTAATTTCTGACCGCTCAGTCATTATATCATACAGCAGAATATTCTTTTCTTTGGCTACTTTAAATGCCGTTTTGAGTTTTTCATAACCCTCCGTGTTTATACACATCGGTTTATCGGCCAAAACATTCATTCCAGACTCTACTGACTTTAATATGGCGTCGGTTTTTGTTGCATTATTTCCTGCCATCACCACCATATCACCTTTTTTCTCCGAAATCATTTTCTCGAAATAATCAGAACCTGTATAGGTATTCGTCTTCCAAGAGGTTGGAGCATCCTTGCGGGTATTGTATGAGTTTATTCTTTGCAAATGCTGATTTAAATCCTCCCCAGCTGGAGCATAGACCTGAACCTCAGGCTTTAAGCCTGCCAACGTGGTTTTTTGTACCAACGCGGCATGAAAATGCCCCGGATCAAGCGTGATGATACCAGCGGGAGCCTTCTCAAATTTGGCATTTTTCGAATAGTCAAGCATTTTATTTTTGCCAATGGCATAAGTTATTCCTCCAAAAATATGTTGCATAAAAAGAGGGTCGTTAAAATCCTTTTCGCTGTGCCCACCAGCCGTGTAAAAAGAACGGCCTCCCTCAAAATCATGATACCATGCGTTAGGGTAATTTTGCGTGTGTACATTAGACTTGAAAGTAGTAGAATCCAAAACCATTAAAACTTTCAATTTATTGGTAATTGGAGTAAAGAAATACCATTCGTCGGTTCTTTTCCACTCGGTAGGAAGCATTTTGGTTGAAGGGTGTTTTTTGTCCACCACCCTCACAGTACCGTCTTGATAGGGCGGATGAACCTTAAAAGTGGCACCGAGCATCTGATTAAACCATTTCCAGTTACGCTCTACTCCAGACGAACAGTGAATTCCAGCAAATCCGCCTCCTGCACGTATATAACGCTGCAAAGCAGCCTCTTGGTCGGCATCAAAAATATCTTGATTGGCACTAAGGAAAACCAAAGCACTATATTTTTGAAGTGTTTCATCAGTAAAAAGACTCGCATCTTCCGAAAGATCGGCTTTTACGCCTTTTTGCTCGCAATATTCCTTGAGTTTTTTTGCTCCATATTCTATAGAGGCATGCCTATAAGCCCAAGACGCATTTTTTGAAAAAATAAGAACTCGTTTTTCAGAACGAGATTTTTGTGCAAAAGATACCTGAATGCACAATAAAGTCAGAAGAAGTACTCTAAACATCATTATTAAGGTTGTTAGCACAAACCTATAAAATTTTTGGATGCAATTTTAGGTAAATTATTCGAATTATAATATTATTTTGACGCTTTACCCAAAAAAGAAGAAATATTTCACACCATTGCCCTTAATCTTCCAAAATATTCCCCAGAAAGGTGAATTTTAAAAACATTGAAATCAAGAAAAAGAGAATGGACCAGTTGAGATAAGTATAATAATAATCAGAAACATCTTTGATAGCTTGGTCTTTAAATTTAGTTTTTTCTAGAAGATTTATTTTATTGAAAATCTTGGTAAGGGCGTTGTTGTCAGTCGCCCTAAAAAACTGTCCATCGGCTTTTTCAGCCAACATTTTTAGTGTTTTTTCATCTATAACCTCCTCAGTCGAATTTTTGCCAATGGCGATGGTATAAACCCTAATCCCAAAAGTTTTAGCCAACTCTATCGCCGTTTCTGGGGCTATAGCTCCTGTGGTATTGTCCCCATCGCTGATGATAATGGCGATTTTAGACTTACTAGGCACATCTCTGAGTTTGTTGATACACGACGAAAGAGCCATACCAATGGCGGTGCCTGAGGTTTTGATGAGACTGGTATTTAGGCTATTGAGATATTCTTTTAGCAAATCATAATCCGTAGTAAGTGGACTCAAAGTAGTCGTTTCACCCGCAAAAGCCACCAAGGCTATCCTGTCATTTACCCTTCCCTCTACAAATTCTTTGCCTATATTTTTGGCTGCTTCCAGTCTATTGGGTTGAAGGTCTTTGGCCAACATGGAGTCTGAAATGTCAATGGCCAATCCTATGTCAATTCCCTCGGCGTATTTTTCCTTGTCAGAGTTAACCAATTGAGGTCTTGCCAAGGACAGTATCAAACAAACTATACCCAAAATATAAAAAAACGGCACAAAATACCGTAACCAAACAAAAAGCGAGGCTTGAATAGACAAATTGCTAACACTCAAAACCAAAGTTTGCTTTTTCTGAGATTTGAATACCCATTTCAGAAAAAACAATATCGGAATAAGAAGGAACAGCCAGAAAAAATAAGGATTTGCCCACTCAAATTTCTTAAGAGCGGAAGCAGAAAACCATTCAAGCGAAAACCATATCATCTATTTGTGTTTTGGTAAAAATCAACAGCCTTTCTTACGCTTCCTTGGGTAGTTAGAAGTTCCCTTGCCATGTCATAATCAACTCCTATCTCACTGATAATCATACCTATACCTCTTTCAATGAGTTTTTCGTTGCTGAGCTGCATATCTACCATTTTGTTGCCTCTTACTTTACCAAGCTTTATCATTATGGCGGTAGAAATCATATTCAAAACCAACTTTTGGGCTGTTCCTGATTTCATTCTGGTGGAGCCTGTTACATACTCTGGCCCCACAACAACTTCTACTGGGAACTGAGCATTTGCGGCTACCTCACTGCCTTTATTACAAACAACACAACCAGTTAAAACGCCATTTCCATTGGCTTTTTGTAAGCCACCCACCACATAAGGCGTCCTCCCTGAAGCAGCTAAACCCAAAACGGTGTCGTTTTGGTTAATATCCTGTTTTTTTAAATCTTCCCAAGCTTGGTCTACATCGTCTTCCGCATTTTCTACGGCAAACTTTATAGCGTGATCTCCACCAGCAATCAATCCAACCACCAACCCATACGGCACCCCGTAGGTCGGCGGGCATTCCGAGGCATCTAAAATGCCTAGTCGGCCGCTTGTGCCGGCACCAATATAAAACAAGCGACCACCATTGAGCATTTTTTCAACTGCTTTTTCAATGAAAGCTTCAATCTGCGGCAAGGCTTTCTCTACTGCCAAAGGAACGGTCTTGTCTTCGTCGTTCATTCCTTGAATCAGCTCGAGCACCGACTTATGCTCAAGATTGTTGTGGTTTGATGTTGCCTCGGTTGATAGCCCTTCTAAGTTTAATTTGTCTTTCATTTGCTAGTTCGCCTGATAAAAATGTCCATTGAAAATCAAAAATGGAACGCTGATTTAACTGATACTTTTGAACACTGATTTACACGAATTTTGACTAGATAAAAATTCTATAAACCAGTAAATATAAATAAGTGCTACTTGCTCAATTCCCTGAAATACTTATAGAACAACGGAATAGTCTCGATGCCTTTCATGAAATTGAAAATGCCATAATGCTCATTCGGCGAATGAAGGGCGTCAGAATCCAACCCGAATCCGAAAAGTATGGATTTCAGCCCCAATTCTTGTTCAAAAAGTGCTACGATTGGAATACTTCCACCCCCTCGAGTTGGCACGGGTTTCTTGCAAAAGCTTTCTTCTAAAGCCATAAATGCGGCTTTGTAGCCAATTGAATCCGTTGGCGTTACATAAGGCTGACCGCCGTGGTGTTTTTTTACAGAAACTTTTACAGTAGGCGGAGCTATGGCCCTAAAATGTGCCATAAACAAGTCGGATATTTCTTCCCAGTCTTGGTCAGGCACCAATCGCATCGATATTTTGGCAAATGCTTTTGAAGGCAAAACTGTTTTTGAGCCTTCGCCCGTATAACCACCCCAAATTCCATTGACATCCAACGTTGGTCTTATGGCCGCTCTTTCTCTGGTGGTGTAGCCTTTTTCGCCTGTTACTTCGGCTATGTTGAGGTCTTTTTTATATTCTTCCAAATCAAAAGGAGCGGCTTCGAGCTCGTCTCTTTCCACTTGGCTCAGTTCTACCACTTTGTCATAAAAACCTTTTACGGTGATTTTGCCATCAGCATCGTGCATAGAGGCTATCATTTGCGACAAAACATTGATGGGATTAGCCACTGCCCCACCATAAACGCCCGAGTGCAAGTCACGATTGGCGGCCTCCACTTCTACTTCCATGTAGGCCAAGCCTCTAAGGCCAGTTTCCACCGAAGGAATGTCGTTGCCAATGATAGACGTATCCGAAATAAGAATAATGTCGGCTTTGAGTTTTTCTTTGTTATTTTTTACGAAAGTTCCTAGATTTTCAGAACCTACTTCCTCTTCGCCCTCAAACATCACCTTTAGGTTGCAGGTGAGTTCATTATGCAAAATCATGGCTTCGATCGCCTTTACATGCATATAAATCTGGCCTTTGTCGTCACAAGCTCCACGGGCAAAAATAGCACCTTCAGGATGAACGGGCGTGATTTTTACGGTTGGCTCAAAAGGCGGGCTGTTCCAAAGTTCCACGGGATCAGCAGGTTGCACATCGTAGTGGCCATAGACTAAAATGGTAGGCAAACTTGGGTCAATAATTTTCTCAGCAAAAACTATCGGGTGGCCATCCGTTGGGCACACTTCTGCCTTGTCAAGACCTGCTGCAAGCAATTTGTCTTTTACCCATTCAGCCGCCGTAATCATGTCTGGAACGTGCTTGGAGTCCGCACTAACCGAAGGAATTCTTAAAAAATCGAAGAGTTCGTCTAAATATCGTTGTTTGTTTGAAGCTATATAATCTTTCATCGAGGCATTTTAAAATAATACCAAAATTAGGCTATTTTTTTGTATGAAAAAAATGGGAGCGGCTGAGTGACTATTAAAAAAAATCATAGCACTTTCAGGAGTTGTAAATCTTGGATTTTTAACTTAAATAGTTCATCAATACCTTTTGTTCTCAATAAAACATTTGTAATTGGCCAAATTGCCTCTCCAAATTCTATGTAAATGTCCTTATCGAAGGAATTCAAGTTAATTTTTGTTAGCTTATGGACGATTGCTTTCCATAATCAGACTTTTGTGAAAGCCAACTCATTTATAAGAATAATTGGGTAAAAATAACTTAAAAAAAAGGTTGATGAATACCCAAAAATAAATATCGAATCCTCCGAAAAGTAGAACCATACCATATTGATAATAAAGGCACTATTCTTTGCTCATAATACACTAGTCTCAAATCTACAATCCTTTAAACTTATTTTGATTAAATCTGTAATTATCTCTCAGATCTTTACTTTTTAGGTTGTATATATTCTCCAAATAACCCAAAAGAAAGAAAATCAAAAAAACGCTTGTTATTCCAACTATCGGAGCTAACAAATTAAGCTACTTTTCGGTATTTTGTCCTGACCGGCCCAAAATTAGCTCCTCATTTTTTTTACGAACTTTCGAAAAAAGTAAATAATCGGGTCGACTGTTCATTTTTTGATACCAGAAGAAATATTTTATGATACTCTTCTTTTGGCATCATTACGTATTTTCCCCCTTCAAATGTAAATTCAGAAACCATATTATGAAATTATATTCTGTTAAATAATTTATCGTGAAAATAGAAACGCCTCAAACATATACCCTCAACTCAGAATTTTGTGCAATAAAATCAAAGTCTGAGTCATTATGAACTAACAATGCATTTTTATCAATGGCTATTTGGGCAATCAGGCAATCCGTACTTTTCTTGATGGTTACGACCATCTTTCTTAAATCAAAAAATAATTTCGCCGAAGAAATTGAAACTGTTTTCCAATCAAGCTCAAAAATATTTAGGGTTTCAAAATATCTTTTATAGGTCATGAAATCATTTTCAGTTCTTAAACCCATCAAAAATTCCTGAATAACGGTAGGTGTTAAATAAAGAGCAGTTATGTTTTCATTCAGATACTTCTTTAACAAAATTGTACCTGAACTTTTGATCCCTTTCGAAAAGTCAATCCAAACTGAGGTATCAAAAATAGCAATTTCCATCAGTCTTGTCTCATTTTGTCCAAGTCGCCTTGCCAAACATTTGAACCTTCCAGTTTTAGTAATTCCTTGCCTACCAATATTTTCAAATACTCATCCAAAGCCGTATTCACCGCTTGTTTCTTGGATTTAAATTTCGTAAAAGCCATTATTTCAGCCAACTTCTCTTGGTTAATATCAATATTTATTGCCATTTATGTAAAATTGTTTGTTTGAAAATATCAATTTTTTTGCACAAAAAAGCGTATTTTGACAAAAACAATTATTGAAGCTTTTTGGAACTTAAAAAATCAAATTTGAGCAAACTCCTCAATACAACTCCGGATACTTAGCAGGATTTACCTCAGACATGACCTTGCCGAACGAAGACACCGACCTTTGTAAGTGTGTACTTCGGTCTTTGACCGAAGTGATACTTTGTTCATTTTACCATTCACTAATTTCAATAAAATTTTCTGCGGCTAAAAGCCACAATTCGCACCTGCAAAGGAAATAGCCTTCGAAAAGGCAAAACAAGTTGACCAATAATAGCAGTATACTTTTAAAGCATCCAGATTGTTTTTTACTCTCAATTGTCACCAATGTATCCCTTTAGATGCAACGAACTCAATTATTATGACTTCATCGTCCATTTGGTAAAAAACTATTGTGTACTTTTTATTGAAGGGAATGCATTTTAATCCAGAGTTTGCTCTTTCGGAATCACGGCATCTAGCATATTCAGTTTTGTCAAAATTCAAGTCTTCAATAAAATCATAGACTTTTTCTTTCAACAAAATTGCAGTTTGTGGTAAACCTTTTGATTCGATAAAAAATGAAACAGAAGCTAGGTTTTCGATGAAAGTATCTAGAAAAATTATTTTTGTTTTGCCCATTCCAAAATCAATTCTTCACTTTTTTTTCTAGCTTCTTCAATTGAAAATAATCTGCCTTTGAACTTTTCATGAAAGTCTGCTTTTTGTAGAGCCACGTATTCTTCTTTTGGCAAAAGCACATACTTTTTATCATCAATTGTTATTTCAGATACCATAGTCTTGATTTTAATGATTCAAATATAAGTATTTTTTTGAAACAATACACACCTCAATACAACTCCGGATACTTAGCAGGATTTACCTCGGACATAATTTGATAGGCGGCATCAAAAATGGTCTCGACGCTGGGTTTTGAGAAATAGTCGCCGTCTGTACCATAAGCAGGTCGGTGGGCTTGTGCACTGATGCACACGGGTTTGGAGTCGAGAAAATAGTAGGCACCATGCTCGTCAAGTACTTGCTGCATCATGTAGGCTGTGCCTCCTCCTGGCATATCTTCATCAGCAAAAATCACACGATTGGTCTTTTTTACCGACTTCAATATCATTTTGTTGATGTCAAATGGCAGCATCGATTGTACATCTATCACTTCTGCACTTATACCCACTTTGCGGAGATCTTCTGCAGCTTCTACTACTATGCGGCACATAGATCCGTAAGTCACTATTGTTATGTCGTTGCCTTCGCTTAATATCTCTGGAACACCCAATGGCTCACAAATTTCTGTTAAATTATCTGGCAATTTTTCTTTTATTCTATATCCGTTCAAGCTTTCTATGACCAAAGCTGGATCATCGCCTTTGAGCAATGTATTGTAAAAGCCTGCTGCTTTTACGAAATTTCTTGGCACCAAAACATGCATTCCCCTCAAAGCGTGTATCATAACGGCCATTGGCGAGCCTGAATGCCAAATACCCTCTAAACGGTGTCCACGTGTCCGTACAATCACCGGAGCCATTTGCTTGCCGAAAGTTCGGTAACGAAGCGATGCCAAGTCGTCGGTAAGCGTTGGCAAAGCGTAATATATATAATCGAAGTATTGAATCTCCACAATCGGCCTAAACCCACGCATAGCGGCACCAATTCCTTGGCCAATGATGGTGGTTTCTCTTATGCCTGTGTCTGTAATTCTTAGTTCTCCGTACTTTTCCTGTAGTCCAGCAAAACCCTGGTTTACGTCACCAATTTTACCTATATCTTCACCCAATGCAATAACGAGTGGATTTTTCGAAAAAACATAATCAAAAAATCTGTTTACAATCTCTCTACCGTCCACCATTGGGCTTTTGTCGGAGTAAACAGCCGTTACGGGCTTAACTTTGAGTGGTGAAGTTTCAAACTCAGAATATAAATGACTACTATATCTGTGAGTATTTTTAGCCTGAATATTCTCAATAAGTTTTCCAATTTCCTTTCTAATTTTTTCTCCAGAAACTATCCTTGAAAGCAATTTTAAAGTTTTAAGCCCGTCTTTTTTCTGTGGGTTGGTGTTGCTATCAAACTGTTTTTTCAGCTCCACTACTTCCGCATCGGCCTTACTACTTTCTACAGCCTCTATCAACAATGCCGAAACAAGCGTATTATCGGCACTGATGGCCTCTTTACAAGCATCCCAAGCCATTTTTCGTGCATCTTTGGCTACATTATCCGCTTTTTTCTCAATGGCTTTTAGCTCGACGTCGTTTGCAATGTTGTTTTTGAGAATCCAATCTCTGAAAATCAAATTACAATCATATTCTGTTTCCCAAGCCAATCTTTCCTTTGATTTATATCTTTCGTGAGAACCCGATGCCGAATGCCCCTGAGGCTGAGTAACTTCTACCACATGCACCAATACAGGCGTATGCTCATCGCGAGCGATTCTTGCGGCTTTTTGGTAGGCTTTTATCAACGCTGGATAATCCCAACCTTTTACTTTTATGATTTCTATGCCGTTGCCATCGGTTTTTTCAAATCCTGCCAAGGCTTCCGAAATACTTCCTTTCGTGGTTTGATATTCTACAGGCACTGAAATGCCGTAGCCATCATCCCAAACAGAGACCACGAGGGGAATTTGTAAAACTCCAGCAGCATTTATAGTCTCAAAAAACATTCCTTGCGAAGTAGATGCATCGCCAATGTTAGCAAAACAAACCTCATTTCCTTCGTTTGAAAACGTCTTAAATTTCTTTAGATATGGGTTTTTGCGGAACAATTTTGAAGCATAAGCAAGCCCTAGGCTTCTTGGCATTTGACCAGCTGTTGAAGAAACATCGACGGCACCGTTGAACATTTGGGTTTGGTCTAACCAGTGGCCTTTATCATCCACCCAATGGTTGCCAAAATGGGAATTCATTGACCTACCTGCCGTAAAAATATCGTGATTGATGTCTGCGTGAGCATACAATTGTGCAAAAAACTGCTGCCAAGTTAAACCTCCAGTGGCTGCTACCAAGGTTTGGTCGCGGTAATATCCCGATCGGAAGTCGCCTTTTCTAAAAACTTTGGATAGTGCAATTTGTGCAAGTTCTTTTCCGTCGCCAAAAATACCAAACTTGGCACGACCCATAAATACATCTTTTCGGCCCATTAAACTCACTGCTCTACTCTCACAAACCAATTGGTAATCTGCCAAAACCTCTGTTTTTGATAGAATTACCTCATTTGATGTATAAAAACCAGTAAGCAATTCACTCATGATTTATTCAGTATTCAGGTTAAAAAAGCATAATAATTCGTAAATCCAATGATTGAATCCGGAGTGAATATACAAATCTTTATGTAAAGTTAATTCATATTTTAATACAAATCACTATTTAGGAATCGAAAATTGGATTGTTAATACATTGTTAAAAGTTTTTAATATATATAATGTTGGTACTTACTTTGCATTGTAAATAAGCAAGAATCATTTTTAAACAATTAATATTCAGTAACATGAAAAAATTATTTTTCACCCTAGTAAGTGTTCTTTTGTTTGCAGCGGCTACTAACGCTCAAGGTGTTTTGAAATTCAACAAAGAGACACACGATTTCGGAAAACTTTCGGAAGGCCCATTGGCTACTTATTCATTTGAAGTTACCAACACCGGTAGTGCTCCAGTGGTTATCACAAATGCTCAGGCTTCATGTGGTTGCACCACCCCAGAATGGTCTAAAGAACCAATCATGCCAGGTGCTAAAAGCTTAATTAAAGTGGGTTACAACACTTCTGGCCGTCCAGGTCCATTTACTAAAACAATTACTGTAGTAAGTAATGCAGAAAACGGAACTGTTATTTTGACAATCAAAGGTAACGTAACGCCGAAAGCTACTGGAGGAAAATAAATTACTTCTTTCAGATATTGAGAGCCATCCAAAATAATTGGGTGGCTTTTTTTGTATTTAAGCTTAAAAGCTTATTTTTAGAAAAAATATTTTGAGATGACTATACTTTGTATTTGTACATATTTCAAGGGTGTGGAATTTCTTAAGGCCGCCAAAGAAGAAGGTAACACGGTTTTTTTGTTGACACACAAAAAAATAGAACACAAACCTTGGCCAAGAGAAAGTATTGATGAGTGTTTTTATCTCGAAAACAACGACAATACGTTGGACACTTTTCAAACACTTATTGAAGGTACAGCTCATCTGATGCGAAGTCGAAAAATAGACTTGGTGGTGGCTCTCGACGACTTTGATGTAGAAAAGGCCGCTTTGATTAGGGAGCATTTCAGAATACCAGGAATGGGACAAACAACCGCTCGGTATTTTAGAGATAAACTGGCAATGAGAGTGCAGGCTGAAGATAATCAGATTCCAGTTCCTGAATTCAGTGCATTGTTTAACGATGTTGAAATCACGCATTTTCTTGAAAACACAACAGGCCCTTGGCTAGTAAAACCTCGCTCTGAAGCCTCGGCCGC
Organism: Spirosoma fluviale; assembly: GCA_945885545.1. GTDB lineage: Bacteria > Bacteroidota > Bacteroidia > Cytophagales > Spirosomataceae > Leadbetterella > Leadbetterella lacustris. The sequence continues at coordinate 4,220 of CAMCYZ010000056.1, read as the reverse complement.
TGGTATCAAAAAAGTGTATTCTAAAAACGAAGCTTGGGACTGGATACACAGCTTGGGTAACAGCCGCCACAATTTTTTAATAGAAACATTCAAGCCTGGAGACGTATATCATATTGACTCACTGATTATTAACAAAGAGGTGGTTTTTGAAAGATGTAGTCAATATCTGAGTACACCTTTCGATGTGGCACATGGCGGCGGTATTTTCCGTTCGGTTACAGTAGAATTTGGGTCGTTGGATCAACAGGCACTTTCGCTGATCAATCACCAGGTGATGAAGGCCTTCGGTATGAAATTCAGTGCTTCACATACCGAAGTTATCAAATGCCATGAAGACGACAATTATTACTTTTTAGAAACTGCCTCTAGAGTTGGAGGAGCTCACTTAGCCGAAATGGTAGAAGCCTCATCAGGTATAAATATTTGGAAAGAATGGGCCAAAATAGAAACCGCAGTAGCTGAGAAAAAACCTTACGTTTTACCAAAAATAGAAAAGAATTACTCGGGCATCTTGATTTCGCTCTCTTCGTACCAATGGCCCAATATGGATATTTTTGACGACAAAGAAATTTTCTGGAAAATGAACGAAGAATATCATGTGGGGCTTATAGTAAAAGCCGATAGCCATGAGCGAGTGATAGAATTGCTAGACAAATACGCCAAAATGGTGTTTGACCTTGGCCTTCACGCCTCTGCTCCGGCTACCGAAAAACCAACGCATTGAAAGATTTGAAAAAAGAAAACATAATAGCAACAGCACAGAATCTGTTAAATTCGAAATTAATTGAGCTAGAAAAAGCGATATTTAACGTTCAAAATGCCGCCAATGAGGAATCAAAGAGCAGCATGGGCGACAAATACGAAACAGGCAGAGCCATGGCTCAAAATGACCGTGCCATGCTTGAAAATCAGAAAAATGAATTACTTAAAGATATAAGCACTTTTGAAAACATCAATTTTGAGCAAGAGACAGAATTTATCAAAAGTGGCAGCTTGGTTCACACTTCGATTGGTTACATTTTGATATCAGTTGGTCTTGGCAAAATAGTGGATAGTGGAGTAAACGTTATGTTAATTTCTTCGGCATCACCGCTTGGCACAGATCTTTCTGGCAAAAAAAACAAAGATACCATCACCATCAATGGCCGACAAATACAAATATTAGGCATTTACTGAAACTTAGAAACCAACGCTGGTCTCACCCACAAATATCTTTTTTGGGATTCGAAATTTTTGACCTGCAAATAACCCGTTTGTTTGTGGAGTTTGTTAACAAATTCACGCGTTGTAGGTACTTCAAGGTCAAGTCTATAGATGCTAATCACGTCAATATTTTCAGATTTCACTTTTTCTAAAATCGTTTCAGTTGAAGGATTCCAACCTATTCTTTCAAAATTTTGGTCAAAATACTGAAAGCCAAAATTATCGTTCGAAAGGATTTTTAGCGGCTCTTCTACCTTTATTTTATTCAGAAAATTATAGAAATCCACATTGTTGGGATGATTGGACTTGATTGGAAATTTTAAGATAATTCCAGCAAAAATTGTCAACAAAACAACCGAAAAGCTGATTCTTGAAAATGTGTAATGACGAAGTTTTATTGATTTCAACAAATATCCGAAAACTAGAAAAACAAAAGGCAAAAGTAATAATATAAAATGCTCTCTTGGGAAAACAACCAAAACCAGCAACAAACATGGCAAAAGCAGCCAAATGATGAATTTTAGTAAAGGTCTGGGTAAAGAAAGTTTAGCTTTTAATGACTCAAAATAGTTTTTAAAGTCGATTATCAAACCTATAATCAATATTAAAACCAAGATAAAATATTTTGTTTTATTCGAAAAAATACCAACAAAAATATCATAAAACATACTTTTTAATACTTTTAAAAAACCGATAATTAGATTTTTGAAATTGTACAAACTATGCTTGATTAATAAACAAGGATTTGCAGTAAATACCTGAATATCAGATTCTACATTACCGTAAATTACATTAAACTGGCCAAATTCGTCGGCCAAGTCAAAATGCTTTCCTGTCCAGACCTCGTAGTTATCAAAAAAATGCAAGATAAAAATTTCTTTTAAATAACCCGATGGATAAATTCCACCCGCAAACCAGTAAAGGCTTATCATCGCAAATAAAAATCCAACTATAGATAAAGTCCGGGAAACTTTTGGAGAATGTTTGAAATGAGAAAACAACATCAATAAAACTACTGGAACCAAAAACCATACGAATTCAGGACGTGCCACATAAGCATTTGACAAAATACAAAGAGCTAAAATGAAATAGTTACGGAAAGTACTTTTGCCAAAATCAAGCAAATAAAGACCCAAGCAAATAAAAGTAAAATTGAGATATGTAAGCTTAGGCACTAATAAAAGCTGGTAGTCCGAAAACAAAAAACAAGTACTTATAAAAAAAGCTATGAAAAAAGAATCCAGGTATTTCCTGAGAAGAAGAAACAAAGAAATAAAGGCCAAAACCGATAGCAAAAAATAACTTAAAAACATAGCTATCAAGGAATTGCTAGTAACTTTTGAAACTATCCATAGAAAGATATAATAACCAAAATTACCAAAATTTTGAAGTGGCAAACTAAGATTTAAAGCACTAAACAAATGCACGTCGTCTTCTGATGAAACAATATCGACTTTTCCAAAAGAATAAAAATAATAGGCTAAAATAATGACAAAGAGCAAAATTATTTGCACATTTCTATTTTCCAAAAAGCCCTTTAATTTCTGCATAATTTTCTATTTTCTATTAACTCACTCATTTCCAGTAGACACAGGTCTATATCATAAACTGCATCAAATATAAACTTCTGCTTTTTTAGGGCATATTCATAAATATGCCAATCCGTTTTTGGAGTTGGTATATTCACAATTTCGTCTGCGTTTATCCATTTTAAAATACCTTCATTACATTCGGGAGCCTCTTGATAGTCAGTTTCGGCCATGTAAACATAACTCGTCCAATTGTATTTGGTGGGAGAAGTTTCTGTCAAAATTCCACAAAAATCTATATCTTCCACCACAATGCCCGACTCCTCCCAAGTTTCCCTTTTGGCGGTATCCAATGGCGTTTCAAAAGGGTCTATTTTTCCTCCCAAAGGCATGAACGAGTCCTTATTAGGCTCCTTTAATCTCTCCAAAAGCAAAAAAATATCTTGGTGTTTTAGGATACAAATTACCGCTACCTTTTTCAATCCTTCCATTTATTCGGCATTCAAAATATCCTGAAAAGCCTCCCCAAACTGTCCAACATGAAAACCGTCCATCAAGGCATGGTGAAAATGAATAGACACTGGAATTCGTTTATTCTCAGAAAGTTTTCCAAAAGATATCTTCGGACAACTGTCTTTAAATGAAAAACTTCTGGCATGCGAAATAGCCGTAAAGTTTAACCAAGGAACAGATGAATAATGAATGACATTCTGCCCAGAACCTGCAGGAACTAGCCCCGTGCTGTTCTGAACTCTTTCAATTTCTAACCGGGCAGCGGCAGAGAATACCGTAAAGTCTTCGAAATATTCCATGTAAGCAAAGCCAAAAGTCCCATCAGGTCTGTTAATGGTTGGTGATGCATTTACTGCGTCGTAAATCATAACATCTTCTTCATAAATCCTATACTTGAAAGGCTCTACTTCATTGACAGCTACCAAAGATGCATGTAAGTATTTCAAAAAAAATGATTAACCGTTTAACTTGGCATTTTCATAAGCTTTCAAACAATCTACCTCCACACAGACCCCGAAGAAAGGTTCTTCGAATTGAGAAAAAAACTTAAAATGGTCTCTTCTTGGCCAATTTTCTATGTCTAAATTTTGCTTCACACTCCGAAATAATTTAAAATTTCACCCAAACGTGATATTTGATAAAAATCCGGATTTTCTATTTTAACATCTACCACCTCATGAGCCCAAGTGATATGATACGGCACATGAACACCCATCCCACCAAACTCCAAAACAGGCAAAACACCCGATTTTAAGGAATTACCAATCATCATAAATTCGCTCAGTTGAATTTCTAAGTGCCTGATAAGTTTCTGATAATCTTTCACTTGGTGCATTCAAGTAACAAATGCAACTTTACGCAGATTTTTTCAAAAACACTTCATACGGCGTCAAATAATCGAATCTTTTTCTCGGCCTGTTGTTTAAAATGTTCACTACTTCGTTTACTCTTTCTTCATTAATGGCCGTAAAATCT
>CAMCYZ010000055.1 GCA_945885545.1 Spirosoma fluviale | reverse complement strand
TAACTATTGAAGTAAAAGAATCTACCCTGCCGAGTAAATTCTCCAAAAGGGCTGCAAATATAGGTAGAAAACGGGGTGGATAGGCCGAAATATGCAGGAAAGATTTAATGTTGACATTTATAATTAAAAGAATTAAAAGCCCTGATTTTATAGCCACTATTTATCTTAAATAAAGCCTGTTTAATTATAAAAGCACTAATTTTAACTTATTTCAATTTTCTTTATATTTACTGAAATATCGGAAAAAAAATTATACAAACATCAGTAATGAGCAATTTACAGTTGGAGTTATTGCGAACTTTTACTCATCAAATAAGTGATGAGGATGTCTTGGCAATAAGAAAAATGCCTTCTGACTATTTTGCTAAAAAAGCTATGGATTTAGCAGATACTGCATGGGAAACTAATAATTAGACAAGCAAAGAAACTGAAAATCTCTCCTCAGAACACAACAGAAAATCGTTAATAAATGAAAGTAGTAATTGATACCAATGTTCTATGACATTAGAACTCTCTCGGGGAGAGAATCAAGAAAATGGTTATGGAAATTTCTTATAAATATTTTTTCTGTGGTCAAAGGTGACAAAAAAGACCGTTTGGGTCTCCTCTACCCATTTAATACCAATTCTATAATCACCTTTCTTATTCTGAAATAAAAAATGTAACCTTTTAATTTCTTAAGATTGTGAATATCATTCAGATTTATCGCATTTTCAACGTTTGAAATTACTTTAAAAATATCTTCTTTAAGTTCAAAATTTTTAATCTTCTGAATGGATTTCAAAAAACTATTTTTAAACCCAACTTTCATAATTTACCTAAAGCTTGGAGAATTTGATCTCGACTCACATCATTGGTTTTCATCCCTGCTTCTATTTTTGCAGCGAGATGATGATCTGAAAGTTGCTGAGCGGATAATTTATGAGTTTTTACACCCAATTCATCAGCTAAAGACAATAACAATTTGAGGTTTTTGTTTGATTCTGCTTCAAAAATAAACGCCGTCATAGTAGATTTTTTCAAATATATTAATTTTCTGATTCTCAAGAAACACTTTTGATCTAGACTTTAGAGTTTATTGCAAAAAAATAGTCATTTTATTTGACCGCCACCGCCAAATTTTGTGTCCTCGCTCAATTTTGAGTCCTCACAAACTTTCTACTCACTCAATTTTGTAACCTCGTCAAAATTTATGTCCGCACATTTCACCCGTCTCTGTAATCCTACTTCCCGCCATTCTTACGTTTCATATACTGCTCAAAACGGCTTTCGTATAATTTCAATTGGTCTGTAGTAAGTTTTTCACGACCTCCAGCTGGTAAATCAAGCTGCTCGGCGGGCAGGCTTTCATCATAATTTTTAAGTTTGTTTTTGCCTTTTTTGTCTTTAGTTAAGTCAAAAGCATCGTAGAGTTTCCCTGTGGCTTCGTAGGCTTTGTAGGTGAGCCTGTTGTTGTCTACAGAAATCAGCTGATATAATTGCACGTTGGAGGCTGCTCTATCCATCCAATCTTGGAGACCAATATCGTACATTTTGGGGCCACTGACCGACACTACATAGATTGGGCCATCAGGATATTTTCTTGAAGTACCGAGCGGCATATTTAATCCCCGTCCGTAAGTGTGGTCGTGGCCTTGAAGTACCAAATCCACCTTGTATTTTTTGTATATCGGTTCCATTTTGTTTCTCCATTCCTCGTTGTCTCGGCCTCCCTTGGTAGAATAAATGGGATGATGATGAAAAACTACCACCCATTTTTCCGTGTTTTTAGCCAAAAGTTCCTCTAGCCACTGGGCTTGTTCGTTCATTTTAGTAGAATCTACGTTGGCCATTTGTGAGTCAAGCGACACAAACAATACTCCCTGATAAACCATAAAATAGGCAGTTTCTTTTAAGCTTTTAGGTCCGTTTTGAGGATGCACAAAAGACGGTTTCCAATGATTCGAAAGTGTAATTTTGTTGGTTTTTATGTCTCTAAAATACTCATGATTACCCGGCGACGCCAAAGTAGGCACCATGCCGTTGAGCCATCCGCCTGCTTCAAACCACTCGCCCCATTGAAAGTCGTAGTTGGCGTTGTTGATGAGGTCTCCTGCATGAATCATAAAATCTACAGTCGGGAGCTTTGAATAAGCATCTCTGATGGTTCGTGACCACATGGAGCGGAGGTCGTTTTGGGCATCGCCAAAATATAAAAAAGAAAACGGAGCAGCGGTATTTTGGGCAGTAGTAAACTGAAACCACTCGCTCCAATATTCGCCATCGCCCACCCTGTAGGCATACAAAGTATTTGGTTTTAAACCCGAAAAATGCACTTGATGGTAAAGAATAGTTTTGCCATCAACATTGAGTTTTTCTGTTTGTGCAGTTACTTTACTAGCCTTTCGCTGAAAATCTGGACTTCCTTCGGCTACCGCAATTTCTCCAAAAGCCTGGGCAACAGTAGAGTCTGTCCGCCAATTGACCGACTGAGTGGTGGCGGCATCGTTAGAATTCCATCCCAAAATAACTCTATCAGGGAATTTGGTAGGTATGTAGCTTTTATGAATGGTCTGAGTCCACGCCGTGAAACTAAGAAATACCAAAAAAAACAAATGGATACTTTTCATATGTTTATAATTTAACGCTAAGACAGAAAGACGCTAAGAAATAATCATTTCTCTATGTGTCTAAAGTTTTAGTCATGAATATTTAAGTAAGTTTAATCGCCTGAATATCAGTAAAAATATCCGACAAATCTTACTTTCCTTCATTATCTTATTGTAAAGAACTTTTTTCATACATCGGAGTTCATTTCTTACTTGAATTAGTTCTAAACAAAGATAAACCAATTTTAAAAATCAAGAGACTACCAAAATTAATAATGTTTTGTAAAGTATAGACCATTTACATGTTTTTTACAGACAAAAAACATATTACGAATAGTCCGTAAAACTTCTTGATATTTAATAATTTAAAGCAATAATTTAGTAAAATTGTATTGTTAATCTTTTTGAAAAAACCTATTCAACCTACAAAACAATGCAAAGACGCTCTTTTATACAATCAAGCCTAGGAACAATCTGTGCCGTACCTTTCTTAGGATTCAATGCTTTGTCAAGAACATACGAAACAAAACCTGCTTGGCTATTAGAATGGATAAAAATACTCGATGAGCAAATGCCCAGCTTTACTAAATCAAGAGTGAGTGACTCGTCAAAAAAACACTTTGGAGCATATATGGATGCCGCCGAAATGCCAAATCCACACTCAACTGCTGGATATATTGGTAGGGCTTGCATGCTAATGTACTGTCCTGAATCAAGTTTTTATAAATCAAATGAGACATTAAAAACAGTAGAAAAAGCAGCTGAGGCATTGTTAAAGTTTCAATATTCTGACGGAACTGTTGATCTGCTTTCCACTAATTTCCACTCTACACCTGACACTGCATTTGTTCTTGAAAACATCATTCCAGCGTATAAATTCCTAAAAGAAACCAAAATTTCTAGTTCAGAAAAAACGTTAGCTTTCTTAGAAAAATTCATAAAAAACGCTGCCGAGGCCTTGATAGTTGGCGGAATTCACACACCAAACCACCGCTGGGTAGTTACCGCAGCTTTGGTAAAAATAAATGAAATTTTCCCTGATAAAAGACTGATGAATCGTGCAGAACAATGGTTGGCCGAGCATATCGACATCGATCCTGACGGACAATACACCGAAAAAAGCACACATGTGTATTCGCCCATAGTCAACAGAGCTTTGATAGACATGGCCAAAGGATTAAATAAGCCGAAATTGCTCAATGATGTCCGCAAAAACCTCATGATGACACTCTACTATATACATCCCAACGGCGAGGTAGTAACCGAAGGATCGAGCAGACAAGACCGTGGCGTGGTTGGTAAAATGTCGGTTTATTATGGAAACTATCGCTACATGGCTCTGTTAGATAACAATGGCCAAATGGCCGAAGTCTGCCGATTGATAGAGAAAACCAATTCAGCCCAAGCTCTCGCTGGTTATTTGGGTTATTTTCTCGAAAACCCGCAACTTTGGCGAGAATTACCAGCAAGTCATGATCTTCCAACCAACTATGCAAAGGCTTTTCCTTTTTCGGGTTTAGTTCGTATTCGAAGAGAAAATTGGGACTGCACCATTCTCTCAAAAAATACCAGTTGGCTCACTTTCCACAAAGGTAATGCCGTGCTTCAAGCCATGCGAGTAGCTTGTTCATTTTTCGGAAAAGGCCAGTTTGATTCTGAAAAAATAGAACAGCAGAGCGACACTTGGATACTTACCAAGACTTTGGAAGGCCCATATTATCAACCATTTGACAAGCAACAAATTTCAGCAGATGGCGATTTTGAAAAAATGCCGAGGATTCTGAGAAAACAAAGCGAAGTTCAAAAAATGGTTACCACAATAAAGATTAAAGAAAAACTCAACGGCATTGAAGTGGAAATAGAAATGAAAGGAACCGAAAATGTCCCGGTATCTTTAGAATTGATTTTTAGGCAGGGTGGTACTTTCAGAGGTGTTGAGAAATTCACGAATTCGTATCTCCTTTCAGCCGGCACCGGAGAATATGTTATAGGAGAGGATAAGATCAGTTTTGGGCCAGGCAAAATAGAACACAAAGGCCTTCAACTAAGAGGTGCTCTACCAGCATCTGATGCACCAACCGTATACATTACAGGCTTTACGCCATTTAAACACCTCATCAATTTGTATTAAAATCATTGCTAAACTTTAGTCGCAAAAAACATTCTATCTTATCATTAATCAAAAACTTTGTTTTTTTAAGAAAAATTATTAATTTAGCATGAATAACAGATAGCTCAAACCTGCGTATCTGTCTAATATTTAACCCTAAATGAAAAAACTAGCCCTCGCCACCATGGTATTGACACTGTGTGGTTTTATGTTACAAAAAAACCAAAAAGAAACCCCTCTTTTTGATGGAAAGACCTACAATGGCTGGCAAGGCGATACCAAAACCACTTGGAAAATAGAAAATGGAGCTATAGTGGGTGGTTCTTTAATCAAAACCGTTCCGCTAAACGACTTCCTATGTACGGCCCGCACCTATGATAATTTTATTCTCAAGCTTAAAATAAAACTCACCGGATCCGAAGGATTTATAAATTCTGGGATTCAGTTCAGAAGTGTTCGTGCCAAAGACCCTGCCAATGAAATGATTGGTTATCAGGCAGATTGGGGCAAAGATTATTGGGCGAGCCTCTATGATGAATCGAGACGCAACAAAACCATAGCCAAGCCTGACTCCGCTCAAGTTCTAAAATGGATAAAAATGAACGATTGGAACGATTACGAAGTAAGAGCCGAAGGCAGGAGAATCAGACTTTACATTAACGGCCATCAAACGGTAGATTATACAGAGCCCATTGCCAATATTCCACAATCGGGCCTCATAGGTCTGCAAATTCACGGCGGTGGCAAAGCTCAGGTGGCGTTTAAAGATATTTTCATTACGGAGTTGCCTTGATTTTTGAAGATTTATTAAAATGTTTGAGCAGATTTCATTGATTTTTTAAGTCCTCAATTTTGCTCACTTTTTACGAAAAACAATATTCAACCCATATATAAAAATGACCCCTCTTCGTATCACCATAGCACTATTTGCTGTCCTGAGTATTTGGCTTTTTGGAAAGCCTGAAGTTTCTATTCCGAAAAACTATATTTCCGAAGATACCACAAAAATCGACAAAGAATATTTCCTGGAAGCCACCATGTTGGGCTATTTTGCCAAAAATGGCACCCGAAATCCTGTTTTGAAAGCCAACAAAGGCATGAAAGTCCGTATCACCATCACCAATGGCGAAGTGATGACCCACGACATAGCGATGGAAAAAATGGGCATAAAAAGTAAAGCCATTTTTGAAAAAGGTGCTAGCAGCAGCATCACTTTTGTGGCAGAAAATAGCGACACCTATTTCTGTACAGTTCCTGGTCACAAAGCCGCTGGTATGCTGGGAAAATTTGAAGTGGTAGAGGGCTCCTTAACCCCAAAAGTTGTCATTGGAAAAATTCCAGTAAAAAATGGCAAACCACTCAATCTCAATTTCGAGACTGGAAATCTACAAGATTGGACCGCAACAGGCGACGCCTTCAAAAAACCGATTGTTGGAGAAATTCCTTCGCCATTGCATGAAAAAGATATGAAAATTGAGGCAGAAGGCCAAAGTTTTCTCAGCAGTGGAGGCACGGCCAATTATAAACTTACCGGAACTTTAAAGTCTACTAACTTCAAAATAACACATCCTTATGCCAGTTTCTTGGTGTCAGGAGGAGCCTTGGTAGACACTCGGGTAGAATTGGTATTGGCCGAAACCAACAAGGTCATCTTCCAATCTACGGGTCAAGGACGAGCTACCCTGCAACCTGTAGTGGCCAATCTGAAGGCACATTTGGGCAAAAACATCTTTATCAGAATCATCGATAACGAAACTGGCATTTCGCAGATACCTTACATTCCAAACGACAAATGGGCACATATCAATTTCGACAACTTTCTGTTTTATCCAGAAAGACCAGCGTTTGAGAATGAATTATTCCAGAAAGATATCATCATATTGCCACCACTTGATGCTGTGTTGAATGCCGGACTTTCAGGTAAAGAAGCCGCAAAAGCCATGAACCTTCCAAAAGGATTCAAAGTAACTTTGGCCGCTGCCGAGCCAGATATTGTTAGGCCAATCAGCTTTACCATTGATGCCAGAGGAAGACTTTGGGTAGTAGAAGGCCACACCTATCCAACTCCAGCACCAGAAGGAGAAGGCCGCGACCGCATATTGATTTTTGAAGACACCAATGGCGACGGCACGCTCGACGCTCGAAAAGTTTTCATGGAAAACCTTAACCTGGTCAGTGGCATTGAGGTAGGCATGGGTGGTGTTTGGCTGGGTGCAGCTCCCTACCTACTCTTTATCCCAGCTGATTTACAAAACGACAAGCCACTTGGCCCACCACAAAAACTCCTTGATGGCTGGGGAACGCAAGACACCCACGAAGTGCTGAATAACCTTCGATGGGGGCCAGATGGCTGGCTTTATGGCGTTCATGGTGTATTTACACATTCTAACGTCGGCAAGACAGGTGCACCAAACAGCGAACGAACAAAAATCAACGCTGGGGTTTGGCGTTACCACCCAACCGAACACAAATTTGAGGTTTTTGCCGAAGGAACTAGCAATCCTTGGGGTATCGATTTCAACGATTGGGGGCATCCATTCATTACGGTTTGTGTGATTCCACACATGTATCACGTCATTCAAGGTGCTCGTTATCAGCGTCAAGCAGGAAAAAGCTTCAATCCATATACTTATGATGAGATCAAAACCATAGCTGACCACAAACATTATGTAGGTGAAAGAGGGCCACATGCCGGAAATTTCCGGTCAGCGTCTGCAGGTGGTGGTCATGCACACGCAGGAGCCATGATTTATTTGGGCGGAGATACTTGGCCTAAAGAGTACCGCAACACCATTTTTATGAACAATATCAATGGTGCTAAACTCAATAATGACCAATTGACACGCAAAGGCTCAGGCTATGTAGCATCACACCGAAAAGATTTCTTGGCCATGAACGACGCATGGAGTCAATGGCTCAACATGAAGTACGACCAAAACGGCTCGGTTTACGCCATAGACTGGTACGATAAAAACCAATGCCATAGTACGAACCCCGACGTACATGACAAAACCATGGGTAGGATTTTCAAAATCTCGAATGACAACGACAAGTTTGTTAAAGTAGATCTCTGGAAAGCTACTGAAACCGAGTTGGTCAATTATCATCTAAACAAAAACGAATTTTACGTCCGACAAGCTAGAACCATCTTACAAGAAAGAGGTGGAAATCCGATTGTAAATTCGGCTCTAAAAGATATTCTAAACAAAAATCCAGATATCACCAGAAAGCTGCGTGCATTGTGGACTTTACAAGTCATTCAAGGTATATCAGAAAAAGAATTGAGAGATTTGCTCCATCATTCCGACGAAAACATCAGAAGTTGGGCCATTCAATTTTTGGCTGAGAAAAAATCGGTTTCAGATGAAACCTTGGCAGCTTTAGAATCTTTGGCAAAAATCGATAAATCTGCTTTGGTAAGACTCTACTTGACTTCCGGAATAATGCGTTTGGAGCCTTCAAAACGCTGGAATGTCTTGGAATCGCTGTCCCAAAATGAAACAGACGCGTCAGACCACAATATGCCACTGATGCTTTGGTATGCAGCCGAACCACTAGCCGAATTAGACCCCACGAAAGCAATTGTCTTAGCCGAAAAATCAAAAATACCCAAAATGCTAAATTATATGATTCAACGTGTTGGGGCTATTCAAAACGAAAAAGCAAAAACAGCCCTAAAAGCACTCAGTATTCGTCTTGGGCATTCGCATGAAAATCACGAAAACATAATGTTGATTGAGAAATTATTAGAAACGAGCCACTAAAATAAATATATGTGTACTTTGCGTAAAACTCAGTTTAATTTTTGTTAAACAATTCAACCAAATGAAACATCTAGGACTAAGATATTAGACAAACAGAGAAATAATTATTTCTTAGCGTCTTTGTGCCTTAGCGGTAAACCATAATCAAATGAGACATTCACGACTAAGATATTAGACAAACAGAGAAATAATTATTTCTTAGCGTCTTTGTGCCTTAGCAGTAAACCATAATAAAATGAAACATTCACGACTAAGATATTAGACAAACAGAGAAATAATTATTTCTTAGCGTCTCTGTGCCTTAGCGGTAAACCATAATAAAATGAAACATTCACGACTAAGATTTTAGACAAACAGAGAAATAATTATTTCTTAGCGTCTTTGTGCCTTAGGTGTAAACCATAATCAAATGAAACAAATAACAATCCTTTCCATTATTTTCTTAATTGCCATAAATGCAATTAGCCAAGTTCCAAAATTCAAAAAAACGGTCTTAACCCGAGACTTTGTAACTGAAGGAGTTGCGGTAGCAGACCTCAACAAAGACGGCAAAATTGACATCATTGCAGGCTATTATTGGTTTGAAGCACCCAAATGGACGCGTCACGAAATGGCTCCTTCACGTACATTTGACCCCAGAAAAGAATATTGCGAGTCATTTCTCAACCACGCCATGGACGTAAATCTTGACGGATGGGAAGATGTGATAATTATAGATTACCCAGGCAAACCAGCGTTTTGGTTTGAAAATCCAAAAAACAATCCAGGCCAATGGAAAAAACACATCATGGCCGATTCTATGGGCATAGCCAACGAATCGCCTAGCTTTATCGATATTGATGGAGACGGGCGATTAGATCTTCTCTGCGGAGATGTAAAGAAAAAGCAAATTGTATGGCTACAAGCTCCAACCAAAAAGGGTGAAACGGCATGGAAAAGACACAACCTAAGCCAAGAAAATGTAAATGGCACCGAGCGTTTCTCGCACGGAATTGGCTTTGGCGACATCAACATGGATGGAATAAAAGACGTGGTAATAAAAGAAGGTTGGTTTGAAGGAAAGAAAAACCAAACTTCAGGCGACTGGGTGTTCCATGCTGCCAACTTAGGCGACGCTTGTTCGCACATGCAAGTATTGGATATAAACGGCGATGGCAAAAACGATGTCCTGACAGCCTCCGCCCATAAACTGGGCGTTTGGTGGTATGAACAAATATCCGAAAACGGTCAAATCAACTTCAAAATACACGAAATAAGTCGTACTACCGCCCAAACCCACTCTTCCATAATGGCCGATATCAATGGCGACGGCAGAAAAGACTATATCACAGGCAAGCGTTTCCTAGCCCACAATGGCAACGACGCTGGAGATGGCGATGCAGCCATATTGATGTGGTTTGACTTAAATCCAAAAAAAGCACCCTTTTACACTGAACATATAATAGACACAGACTCCGGTGCAGGGTTAAACATAGCCGTAAAAGACATGAACAAAGACAAAAAATTAGATATCATCATTGCTAACAAAAACGGGGTATTTTTGCTGGAGAATGGAGGGAAGTGAGAATTCTGAAGATTGAAATAAATAAATCCCCTACAAACCAATCTGGCTTCCAACCGACTACCCTTTGGAAAAGCAGCGTAACAATTTGTAGTTTTAGTAAGATTACTTGAGAATTTTTAAGTTAAGAGACCAGATTTAAGGAAAGCGAAAAACAAAACTCAAATGCCAAAATAAAAAAACCTTAACATTTTCTTCTTAATGAAAGGGGGGGGGTGGACTGAAGGTCGAGATGGATATTTACGACAAAAAAACTAAAAACTCCACCGTAAAATAATTTTGCAGGAGATTAAAATACCATTAAAAAAATCTCAAAATTATTTTATTATTTTTGCCGTTACAATAATCACAAATAAAATATGAATTTAAAACCTTTACTTTACACACTCTTTTTAGTTTCAAACCTTGCATTCGCTCAACTTGACACACGTATTAATGTTGACGATCTTATTTCAAAAAAAGCCGCAATAAACTTCGAAATGGGCTACGACAAATTCAGTTTAGAACTTGGAAATCGTTTTCTTTTTGGACCCTGGGCTACTGTCGGAACTACAGATGCAGACGGAAATTTAATAGATGAAATCCCAATTCGGAGATTTGGATATGTTGGCACGCTAAGAGCCAATTATTATCCAAAACCCAAAAACTCAATTGATGGTTTTCACATTTCTCCAACTTTAGATTTTATGCGTCAAAAAGTCCAATTTGATGAGCCAACCATAAATACTCGACTTGGAGCATCAATAATGTTTGGATACAAGTATGTGATAGGTGAATCACCATTTAGCATTCAATCTGAATTAGGTTTGGGCTATTGGTTTATGGACAAAACCAGATCGGCAAGCGGCGGATCAGTAACAGGAGAAGAATTTTTAGAAGATACTATTGGATTCCTTAAAAAATTCAGAGCAATAAGAATGCCTTTCAATATAACTGTTAACTACAGAATTGGACATTAAAAAAATTGAAACTAAAGTGAATCTGAAAGCCACTGCTTGTTTGAGCGGTGGCTTTTTTATTACTTTGGTAAACAATCAAAATTCTATAAATTACCTATTATTGACCTCCTATTCATGTTTGTAAATCTATTAACATATTCCTTGTCATTTACATCTAATCCTCCATTAGAATTAAATTCTTTGATAACTATAAAGCCATCTTTAGTTAGAACGGAAAGAGTCCTGAAGCTTTCATAAAAAGGTGCGTCTGACCAATTATTAAAATAAGAAAAAGGAATGCATTCTACGTTTTTTCCATCCACAAACTTGCTGATAAATACCACCTTTCCGTTGGAATATGGACAAGCCTCGTACGAAGAATAATCAAATCCCCATAACTTCAAAGACACGGCCTTGCTCAAGTTTATATCTTTAAAATGTACAGCACGAATGTCCTTATACATTCCAATATCGAGTTTGGAAAGGTAGTTTTCATAACCTCCTGCTTTCTTGATGGAATCGAGACGCAAAAAACCGTCGTCAATGCCTGCAAAGAGACTTGTATCTGACAGATTTTGAGTCAAATTTTTTATTTTACTAGCCGAAATGTTTTTAAGGGTGCTGTCGGCAAAGAAATTTTCAATACCTATACTATCGAGTTTTATTTCGGGTAAAACTTGTTCCGCAAAGCTACTTTGTTCATTTTTGTTAGAATTACAGCAAACCACAAATACTGACAATAACAGAAGTGCTACTTTTTTCATAAAACAAAAGGTTATTTACTCAGAAAATACTTTAGAAAAAATAAATTCAGTGCCCAGTCTATTGAAAACTTCCATCCCAACTCTTTTCAGCTACAATTGACTTTAGCTCGGAGATAATTTATCAAAACACATCAAATCTTTGATCAAAGCATCATTTGTAATTCTTTGGTATTTTTCTCGCCTTAGTTAGTTTTTCTACAGCAAAAGCCGCTTGCAAAAGCGATTTCTCACTCCACGAAGGAGCAATCAAGGTCAATCCCTGCGGTTGGTCTTGTTCCAAATAACCCATTGGCAGGGTAAGGCAAGGGTAAAATGCAGCCGCTGCCACCCCAGCATGCGTATTATTGATAGATAAAACAAAATCCAGTTTATTTTCTTTAAAATGTCCATCAAAATACGAAACGGCATTTTCGTAAACCGTTTTTTTCAAAATCTCAAAATTGGCATCTGAAAGCGTATCTTTATAAATACCCTCAAAAAGCTCTTGGCCATAGGGTGCTCTTTTAAATTCATCTTCTAGATTATAGTCCATCACGTCTTTCACCGATTTTGCCGAAATATTGCTAGACGCATACGCCTTTAGATATTCAGGCAAGTCTTTTTTCATATCAAGACTTAAAATCGACCTAAATCCGTCCATTTTGGGGTTGGTATTTTCAAGTTCTACCACCGTTGCACCATTTTCCTTCAAAATAGCCACCATTTTGGCATAGTTGGCTTGTTCTAAAAGATTTTTGAAAGCTCCAAAACGTTTTCCCCGCAAATCATATTTTTCAAGGTCTTTTACGTAATCCTTCGCAGGAGAATTCTTGACTGATTTGCTATCTTTGGCGTCAAATCCTAGCATGGCTTCCAACAAAATTGCGTTGTCTACCACATTTTTGGTCATTGGGCCAGGGGTGTCAAGGGTGCTCGAAATAGGCACAATACCCGAGCGACTCAACAAGCCAACAGTAGGTTTTAACCCAACCAAAGAATTGAGCGAAGAAGGCGACAAAATGGAGCCAGAAGTTTCGCTACCAACCGCCGCAACAGCAAGATTAGCCGCAATAGACGCCCCGCTACCAGAGCTTGAGCCTCCACTTTCATGTATCATGCGTCCGTAGGCATTCATGGTTTGGCCACCAACCGCACTGTAGCCAAGCGGACATCCATTGCAGAAATAGTAGGCCCATTCGCTCAAGTTGGCCTTTCCCAAAATTATAGCCCCTTGAGACTTTAATCTTTCTACAATAAACGCATCCTTTGTTCGGTTTTCTTTGAGCACTTCTGCACCTGCTGTGGTGGGCAGTTTATCATACCCGATATTATCTTTCAAAAGTATCGGCATTCCATACAAAAGCCCCTTTTTCTTGCCTTTATCCCTAGCCTCGGCATCTTTCAAGACGTCGGGATTGAGGCTGATAACGGCATTAAGACTTAAGTCAGGATTAAGTTCGTATTTATGAATTCTGTAGAGATAAAACAAAGTCAAATCCCTGTAGGTTAATTTCTTATCTGCCACATAGCTTTGAATTTCAGGAATACTTTTCTCCAAAATCATAGGGGCAAGACTTTCATAGTTTTCATTTCCAAACTTAGAAATTTCACCAACATACGCAGCCGTAAGTTTTTGTTTATCCAACACATTAGAGCTCACCACCTTATACCTCATCCTTGTATTCTGATGGTCCATGTTGGCGATTATCGGGAATGATTTCTTTTCTTGTGAAAAACCAGTATTTAACAATGCCAAGAAAACAATAATCAGAGCGAAGTCTTTCTTCATTTTTGTTCTGTATTTCGTAATAAATTAGTTTTAATTTCTATACAAATTAAGATTATATGGCAATAATTTGCCACAAATAAATCCATTTACTGTTTCCCAAACATTCATAATTACAAATATTGAGATTTGGGTTACATATATTATTCTAATCAACATGCATTATGTAAACAACAGCTAAGAATCAAAAAGAGTTGAAAATTTTGATTTAATAGCGAATATAAGCACAGATACTTGAATTAGACTCAGTACTCGTAAATAAACCAAAATGAAGTTAAGAAATCCGAAACCTACAATATGTTTTTTGTGTTAGTATTTTTGTACCCAAAATAACTTTATGGACCGTACGGAATGGTGTTTTTAGAAATACGAGAAAATGATTATTTCTTTATCACTTTGCGACTTTTCAATATAATTTAAAATAAATAAAATGTTGATTACTAAGTTTTTAGAAACATAGAGAAATGATGATTTCTTGGCGTCTTTGCAACTTGGTAGTAAATTATAAATATATCAAACATACATGATTAAGATTTTAGACACACAGAGAAATGATTACTTCTCATCGTCTTTGTGCCTTAGCAGTAAATTATAAACTTATGAAAATCGTTATTTCCCCTGCCAAAACGCTTGATTATCAGAACCCAGTGCCCACAAAAGATTACACTTTACCCATTTTCGGAAAAGAAACCGCAGAACTAAATGAGGTTTTAAAGAAAAAATCTCCGAAAAATTTAAGTGATCTAATGAGTATTTCGGCAGCTTTGGCACAACTCAATCACGATAGAAATCTTGTAAGAACAGAGGAATATACGACCGAAAACGCCCGTCAGGCTGTATATGCTTTTAAAGGAGATGTTTACCTTGGCTTAGAGGCAGATACCCTAAAGCCCGAACAAATATCTCAGATGCAAGAAAAACTCAGGATTCTTTCTGGATTGTATGGACTCCTAAAACCACTTGACCTCATACAGCCTTACCGCCTTGAAATGGGAACGGCCTTGAAAGTTGGCCGAAAACCCAATTTGTATAAATACTGGGACAACAAAATTACGGAAGCCCTAAATGCCGAACTTACCGCAGACCAACCTTTGATTAACCTTGCCAGTCAAGAGTACTTTGGAGCCGTAAATCCCGACCTTTTGGGTTCGCCTATCATTACGCCCGTTTTTAAAGACTTTGTGAACGGAAAGCTGAAAATAGTAAGTTTCTACGCAAAAAAAGCCCGTGGAATGATGGTGAGATATATACTTGACAAAGACATACAAGACGCCGAATATCTCAAAACCTTCAACTACGGCAACTATGAGTTTGACGCAAAAGCATCCTCAGAAAAAGAGTATGTGTTTGTGAGGTAATATTTTTGTTTCAACCAATTTTTATACAAACAAAGCAAAAGACTAGTCTAAATTATTAAATGAAATGCTTAGTATATTTCGCAAAATAGCCTTTTTAGAAGGAGTAAGTTTCCTTTTAATCGGAATTACGATGTACATGAAATATGAAATGGCAATGCCAAAACCAAACTATATTGTTGGTCTTGCCCATGGTGTACTTTTTATCACTTACTGTGTCTTTCTGGCATTATTGTTTTTCAGAGATAAATGGAAATTCTCGGAAGTCATACTTGCTTTTATAGCTTCGCTTATTCCATTCGGAACATTTGTTGCTGACAAGTATATCTTTAGTAGAAAATAATCTGAGCCCTAGAATTGTGTATTCTTTGAAAACCGATTGAGATTTTGTGTTCCGAAACAAGCAAAATCGGCCATCACAAAGACATTCAAGATACCGAATATCTCAAAACCTTCAACTATGGCAACTATGAGTTTGACGCAAAGGCGACCTCAGAAAAAGAGTTTATGTTTGTGAGGTGAGCGGGGATGGTCTTTTGTTTTGATGTGGGGTTATTTTCTTTAGAATTTTAAATCATTACAAGAAATTTAGAAACTTTAATTTTTTAGTCTACGTATTAATTACTGAAGTTTCGGAGGAAAACAAAAGACTAAAAATCAGACGCTTATAAAAGTTGAGTTGTGGTATTTAGATTCAGGGATTGTACAGCTATTATATCTGCTACTGATGATAGTTTGACTATTTCCCAACTTGTATTTTCCTTACTAATCACTGCTTCCATTTCTTCATTTCGGTAATTATAAACTCTTCGAGTTTTTCTTTATTGGGTAGCTGGAGTAGGTATTTCGACACAAAAAGGTGGTTGTCCATGCCTGCGGTGGCGTATTCTACTAGTTTTTGGCCTTTTTCTGTACAAAGCAATATACCTACCGCTGGGTTATCGTCTTTCTGTTTTACTTCGGCATTATAGTAGGCCACGTAGGTGTTGAGTTGTGACAAATGCTGGTGTGCAAAAGCATCTACTTTTATCTCTATGATAACGTGGCATTTGAGTATGCGGTGGTAAAACACCAAGTCTGCAAAAAAGTAAGTGTCGTCAATCAATATGCGTTTTTGTCTGGCTTCGAAACAGAAACCATTCCCAAGCTCCAATATAAACTCCTGCAAATGATTTACTAGTGCCGCCTCTAAGTCAGTTTCTTCTATTAGCCCGTTGTTGCGAATGCCTAAAAAATCAAATAAATAAATATTTTTTATACTGTCCTCAACCTTTGTGGGCTCGATTTTACCTAAAAGTTGATTAGTAGCCAAGTCCAAATCTTGTGATAAACCTACTCTTTCATAAGCCAAAGTATTTATCTGACGTTTTAATTCTTGTACTGATGGTGTAGTTTTTAGAATGATAAGTTCAAAAAACTTACGCTTTGTTCCGTCTTCTATTTTTATAAGTTCTACGAAGTGGGAGAAAGATGTGCGTTCTATAAGATTTTGAAAATAGTTTTGGTATTCTGCAGGATTTAATGGAGTGATAGATTCATCAGATGGCAACTGATGAATTTTAACTACATCATAATCAAAGTGTTGTAATTTGTCAGTTAACGACTGATGAATTGAAACAGCCAGAAACTCAGATATACTCGCTTCAAAAAGGCCACCAACTTGAGGATAAAATTTATAAAATTGTCTTGATAATCTTAAGTTTGTTTCACCCAAACCTTTTAATGAAATTCTTGCTGATAGTAATTTAAAAAGGTTTTCTCCATAGGTGGCCCTATCCTCACCCTTTTGTTCAAACTCCACAATATAAAACCCTATCAACCAGTTTCTCAAAGTCAACAATACATTTACCGCCTTTGCAGCTTGTTGCTGAAAGTGCTGATGGGTTTTTTGAATGGTGTCAACTAATATTTCGTATTTCATTCGTTTAAAAATTTACCGCTAAGAAATAATCATTTCTCCGTGTGTCTAAAGTCTTAATCATGAATGTTTCATTTGTTTAAAAAATTACCGCTATGTCGCAAAGACACTATATTTTATATATTTTTCTTTATTAAAGTACTTAAAAATTTCAAAATTAAAAACTTTGATAAATTAAATACCTTGCGTACCTAATTTCTTGAGCACTCTAGCTAATTACGGCTTAGCCCCACTGCAACACAAATATTATCTTTAAAATGTGGGTCATTTACTCTAAAATAGCCGGATTCTCGTTTGTTTCCAATATGGATTAAAGGTTTTCACGAATTTATTTGCATCGCCCGAAACTGGACTCTAAAGTTATGCAAAACTACTGCAATTTTGAATACTTGATTTCCTTTTGTATGCCGGTTATTTCTCCATTTTTCGTTCAGGCTACAGTGGAAGTTGAGCGGTGCAACAATCTTATTAGGTATTTTCTATCAATCTATGTCATCTAGAAATCACAAAATACTTAAAATGCTCTTTGAGCTAAAAAGCAAGTGGTTTCAAACTATGAATGAAACATAGCTATAATATGCTATGGGGAATCAACAAAATATCCTTGAATCAATACCAAACAACGCAACTCAAAGTAGCTCACTTTAAACCGAAATAGTTGGCTCACTTTCACCAGAAAATGCAGCTAAAAAGTGAAGTCTTAAAAATGTTAAATATTTTCTTTTATATTTAAGTGTTTATTCAACCCCATTAATTATTTCAGAAATATGTCGAAAGCCGTTGCCGTTAGTTCTTTAAGCAAAATCCAAACACGTATATCTATTGCAATAGTAGCCTTGATGTTTTTTATTTTTGGTTTTGTCTCTTGGATAAACGCCATTTTAATTCCGTACTTCAAAATTGGCTGTGAACTCACCAATTTTCAAGCCTATTTGGTCACTTTTGCTTTTTACATTTCTTATTTTATAATCTCGGTTCCAGCGTCCTTCTTATTGCAAAAAGTAGGTTTCAAAAAAGGAATAATGTATGGTTTTTGGATCATGTCCATTGGTGCTTTTATATTTATTCCGGCCGCTTATAGTCGTACTTATTCTGTTTTTTTAATGGGCTTATTTACCTTAGGAGCAGGATTAGCGATTCTTCAAACTGCTGCCAACCCGTACATTACTATTTTAGGACCAAAAGAAAGAGCCGCTCAAAGAATCAGTATTATGGGAATTTGTAACAAGGCTGCCGGTATTCTAGCACCACTTATTTTTGCGGCCGTGGTACTTCGAGCCACTGACAGTGACCTTTTTAAGAATCTTGCCAACATGAACGAAGTTGAAAAAAACATAGCTTTAGACGAGCTTGTTCAGCGAGTAATTAAGCCCTATTTGGTTGTCGGAATAATACTGTTTTTAATTGGTCTAGGCATTCGTTTTTCACCACTTCCAGAAATTGACACAGACAGTGATAGCCAGGGAACGCCTGAAAATAAGGATTCTAAAACAAGTATTTTCCAATTTCCACATTTAATACTTGGAGCGGCGGCAATTTTTATGCACGTAGGTACCCAAGTGATAGCTATTGATACCATTATTGGCTATGCTGGCTCTATGGATATTCAATTATTAGAGGCCAAGGTTTTCCCTTCTTATACCCTTGCGGCCACCATTTGTGGCTATGTGCTTGGCATTATCTTGATGCCAAAAATCATTTCCCAAGTGAATGCTTTACGGTTTTGTACTATGCTAGGATTGGTATTTACGCTACTTGTCATTTATGCCAAGGGAGAGGTACATTTTATGGGTCTCAAAGCCGATATTTCCATTTGGTTTTTGGTATTGTTGGGTCTGGCAAATTCATTAATTTGGGCTGGAATTTGGCCTTTAGCTCTCGACGGACTCGGTAAATTTACAAAATTAGGAGCATCCATCTTAATTATGATGCTTTGTGGAAATGCCATAATGCCTTTGGTATACGGCTATTTTGCCGATGTCTATGATGTACGATTGGCCTATTGGATACTTGTTCCATGCTACACTTATCTTGTCTTTTATGCCGTAAAAGGCCATCAAATTAGATCTTGGAGATTACAATGAAACATTCATGACTAAGACTTTTGACATACAAGGGAATGATTATTTCTTGGCGTCATGGCGTCTTAGCCGTAAACAATAAAAATATGAAAAAACTAAGTAGACGCAAGTTTTTTGCACCGGTTTTAGCCGCAGGTATTGGCTTATCTTTCGTTAAAAAAGCCACTGCTTCCCCAAGCCAAGCAACCGGAAAGCGAGTAGGAATTATTGGATTAGATACTTCTCATTCGGTGGCTTTTACCAAGTCGCTGCTAAGAGGCGATGCCGCTTTTAAGGGCTATAAAGTGGTTGCGGCTTATCCACAAGGAAGCCTAGATATTGTTTCAAGTACCGAAAGAATCCCCGGGTACATAAAAGAAGTTACAAATATGGGTGTTGAGATAGTAAACTCCATAGCAGAATTGTTGCAAAAGGTAGATGTTGTTTTGCTAGAAACCAACGATGGACGAAGGCATTTAGAGCAAGCCATGCAAGTTTTCAAAAGTGGCAAAAGAACATTTATAGATAAGCCCATAGCCGCTTCTTTAAAAGACGCAAAAGCTATTTTTAAGGCCGCAGAAATGTATAATGTACCCATTTTTTCGTCCTCCTCACTGAGGTTTGCTAAAGGAATGTCAGAAATCAAAAATGGCTCATTAGGCAAAATAAAAGGAGCGGATACTTACAGTCCTATGAAATTTGAAAAAACACATCCCGATTTGTTTTGGTATGGAATTCACGGCGTAGAAATGTTATTCACAGTGATGGGAACAGGCTGCAAGAGTGTTCAAAGAAGCATTGATAAGGATCAGGAAGTATGTATTGCTAAATGGGAAGATGGTAGAATTGGTACTTTTAGGGGAATTAAAAATGGTAAACAAGACTATGGCGGTACCGCTTATGGCGAGAAAGGCATCAGCACACTTGGGCCTTACAACGGGTACGATCCATTATTGATTGAAATTGTCAATTTCTTTGAAACAGGAATTTCACCGGTGGACAAAAAAGAAACTTTAGAAATTTGTGCATTTATAGAAGCGGCAGATTTAAGCAAAAAAAGAAATGGCATAGCAGTGAACTTGAAAAATATCGGCTCATAATTGATATATAATCCTTCCCTCTACCATTGTCATCTGGATATTGATAGCATTGTCAAAAATTACAATATCTGCATCTTTGCCTATTTCTAAGGAGCCTTTTCGGTCTTGAACTTTCATAATTCTGGCAGG
>CAMCYZ010000054.1 GCA_945885545.1 Spirosoma fluviale | reverse complement strand
GTTTTCTGTTTCCATCAAGTGATTGAATAAAAATTAATAACCAGGGTTTTGAATCAATTTATTATTCCTGTTGATTTCATCGCGATGAATCGGTAGGAAGTAAATTTTATCGTCCCAGTTACGGTTCTCTTTACCCGGGTCAATTTTTCCTACAGTGTAGGAATAATTGTAGTTTTCGGGATCATATTTGTAAACAGCTACTGTTTTTCCAGGTTTCAGTGTTCCTTTTACATTTATAATACTTGCCTTACGACCCAATGTTTCGGTTGGTATCATCCAACGGCGAGCATCGTGATAGCGTTGCTCCTCAAATACCATTTCTACTCTTCGTTCATTTCTGTAGCGATTTTTCAGTGCTGCACCTGTTTCTGTTACAGCCGGCATACCTGCTCTAAAACGGACTTTGTTTAACCAAGCCTGAGCCTCAGCGTCTTCGCCCAATTCTATACAAGCCTCTACATAATTGAATAAAGCTTCAGTGTAACGCAAGAACGGCCAAGGGATTTGTTGCCAAGAGTTTTGGTCAACTATAGCCGGACTTGGGTTGGTAAATTTACGCATGTAATAACCTGTGTAACTTCCGTTCCAGTCTTCAATGGTACTCTTACGGGTATCCAATCCAAAATGTGTTCTTTTAGCACCACCTGGATTTACTTCGTACTCACCAGTTTGTATTTGGTTGGCAGGATCCAAGGCTGCAGCAGATGGCGAACGTGGTTTCCAAGGTGATCCTTCATACATAATGGTAGCTTTCATTCTTGGGTCTCTGTTGGCATAAGGATTTGCCGCATGCTCAGGGTTCGACCAGTCAAATTTGCTTCCATCCATCATTTCGTAGTCGTCTACTAACTCTTGGATAGGTGTATTACCCGCCCAGTTGTTATATCCGTTTGGTCCATTGAATAAACCTATTCTACCACCTCCCTCGTTTTTGGTAGGAATAAAAAATCTTCCAAAAATCATTTCTGCCTGACCACCGTTCATTGACAACGATTGATTCATGTAATTGGTAGTAGCCACATCAGCAGATACCGGTGATGAAAGATTGGTTTGGAAACCTAAGCCTGGAAGGTCTAAAACAGCTTTGGCGGCTGCTTTGGCTTTTTGCCAACGATCTGCACGGCTACCAGAAACGTATCCAACCAACTGAGGCGTGGCATAAGATGCCAACGCTTTGGATTTTGCTTTTGCAGTAGGTATGTCGGCCATATCACTTGCAGCATATACCAATACTCTAGATTTTAGTGCCAAAGCAGCAGCTTTTGTGGCTCTCCCTTTTTGTAATGATTTACCATCCAATTTCGTGGCTGCCTCATCTAAATCTTTGACAATGAAATTTACGCATTCTTCATAGGTATTTCTGGCTCCTAAGAAGTCTGAGTCATTCAAAGAGAAAGCTTTGTCAACAATAGGCACACCACCAAAATATCTCATTAACTGGTGATAGTAGTACGCCCTCATAAATTTAGACTCACCTATCAGTCTGTCTACAATATTATTGGTGTTAGGGAACTTTGGTGCTGCCAAGTTTTCCAAAGCCAAGTTGGTAGCTCTGATTCTTTGGTACATGTTTACCCACGAAAGCGTTCCGTTTATCCAACCAGGATCAGCAGGGTTTATTCTACCTTCTGTGTGTGTAGTGATGTTACGACCCGGATGGGTAAAAATGGCTTCGTCTGTTAAAGAAGCCAACATTTGCTCGTCGAAACCGCCATTTCCAAGTCCGCCGTAAATCTCACTTACAAATGCTTCAGCAAGTGAAGCATCGCCCCAAACTACATCTTGCGAGAGCTGGTCAAGTGGAGTTGTATCTACAAATTCGTCGTTGCAACCTGTGGCAAAAAACGAAACTGTAAAGAGTGAAATAATTATTTTTTTGTACATTTTCATTTTAATTAAAATTTAATATTTAATCCCATGTTCATGATTCTAGATTGAGGATAATATTGACCTGTAGTACTTGCTGTTTCAGGGTCATATACTTTCAATTTGTCAATGGTGAATACATTTATACCATTTACATAAACCCTAGCACTACTAGAACCTATTTTCTTTGTCAAAACCTCTGGCAATGTATATCCCAATTCGAAGTTTTTCAAACGAATGTAATCTGAACTTCTCAACCAATAGGTATTGTTATTTGAGTAATACTGATCTGAGCGATTGGCAATTCTTGGATGAACGCTAGATGGATTGTCGATTGTCCAACGGTTATCGTGCATATCCAATAAATAGTTACCTATGTTACCCATTTCACCCGCAGAAACATACTGTTTTGCTCCAGCAGCACCTTGAATCAAAATAGTTAAGTCAAAGTTTTTGTATTGTGCCCCCAAATTTACACCACCTTGAAATAATGGCAATGTAGTATTGTCAGTTCTTACTTGATCATCCGGAGTAATTTTTCCATCGCCGTTATAGTCTTGGTATTTCATATCTCCAGGTCTCAATGTTTTTACAATAGCCGAATAATCCACAGTTCTTGCATCTATATCCGCTTGGTCTTTGAATACGCCATCGTAGAGGTATGACATGAAAGTGTTCATAGGCTTACCCGTAGTTCTTTGCCATTCCGGTGCACCCGGTGCCTCATCCCAGAACTCAATTCTGTTTTTAGCATAGCCACCATTTACACTGAAGTTATATTTAAAATCGCCTTTTCCTCCTCTGTAACCAATGTTGAAGTCAAAACCTCTGTTTGAAACTTCACCGATGTTTTGAGCAGGAAGCGTGATACCTGTTGATTGAGGAACCGATGCGTTTTTGAACCAAAGGATTTTCGAGCGATAGTTAGAGAAGTAATCCATTTCGAAGAATACTTTTCCGTTAAGCATTTGACCTTCTAATCCTACGTTTGAGTTAGATGCTACCTCCCAAGTGATATTTTCGTTGGGAAGACGAGTTTCAAACAATGTTTTTTGTTCAGCATCTCCTAGGATATAGCTTCTGAAACCATAGGTTGAAAGATATTGGTAAGTGGCTGGGGTACCCGAGTTTGGTAAGTTCACTTGGTCATTACCCAATTGTCCCCACGATCCTCTCAATTTCAAGAAACTGAAAACATTTTGATTTTTCATGAAACTCTCTTCCGAAACTACCCAACCGGCCATAACACCTGGGAAGAAACCATAACGGCTTTTAGCAGGGAATCTGTCAGAGCCATCATATCTCCAAAGAAATTCCGCTAGGTATTTTTCTTTGTAGTTGTAAGCCATTCTACCGAAGTAGTTGATACGAGCTGTTTCAAATCCGCCACCGCTATTGGTTCTTTCCAAGTCACCGCCAGCAAACATTTGATCCAAGGCAGGGGATATAAAGTATCTCCTGAAGGCACTAAAATTATTTCCATCAATGGTTTCACGGTTCATACCAGCCAAAGCTGTTATGTTGTGTACACCTATTTGTTTTTCATAAGAGAACACACTACCCAAAAGAATGTTCAATTGATCATCATAGGTTTGATTCAAATTGGGCTCTGCTGGACCTCTCTTACTTGCCACTAACTTTGGAGTTGTTCCGTCAGCTTCAAATCCTGCACCTTGTTGGTACAACGTCCATGGAATTTGCCATAGCTTTCTTGTTCCCAATCTCTTATCTACAGCAGCTGTTCCTGTCCATTTCAAGCCTTCAATCCATGGAATTTTTACATTTATAGCTCCATTGGTTTGAATATAATCTTGTTTTTGACGGTCATAACCCGAAAGGTCGGTAGTGATTACAACAGGATTTTCACCGTTTTCGATATCTGGACCTGGTAATCCATTTGGCCAATATGCTTGTTGTTGAGGCTTACCTCTCATTTGCATTCTGAAGATAGCACCAGCACCACGAGTTGGATAGTTTCTAGCCTCTTCTCTTCCCAATAAACCTACATTGATATCTACATATTTGTTAATCTTAGCATCTAAGTTCAAACGGATATCATATTGTTGATAGGCAGTTGCTGAAGTCTTGTAATATCCATCTTGATTTTGATAACCCAAGGAAGCCAAGTACTTAACATTTTCTGTACCTCCTGAAATTTGAAGGTTATGTTGAGTTTGAGGCGACCAATTTTTCAAAGTGGCATCATACCAATCGGTATTTGGATATAACCAAGGGTCTGAACCATCCGCATACTTTTGAATATCTGTTGGCGAGAATGGAGCCTTTCTCGTTGTTCCGTTCGGGCGAGTGTAAGTTCCAGTAGTCTTGTAAGCCGTATTTGCCGCAGCCCACTCTGTAGTTGGCAATCCATAGATATCCAAGTCATTCAGCATACCCACATATTGTGCTGCGTTGGTCAATTTAGGTATAACAGTTGGTTGAGAATAACCTTGGTTGGCAGAATAAGACAACTGTGGTTTTCCTGTTTTACCTCTTTTGGTCGTAATCAAAATTACACCGTTTGCAGCTCTTGAACCATAAATGGCAGCAGAAGCGTCTTTCAAAACCGACACACTTTCGATGTCATTTGGATTGATACGATCTAATCCACCCGCTCTGTTTGGTATTCCATCTACTACAATCAAGGCATCACCGTTGTTCAAAGTATTAGAACCACGAATTCTGATAGCAGAACCATCAGCACCAGGCTCACCACTACGGTTTACCGCTACCACACCCGCCATACGACCGGCAATGGAGTTACTGAGGTTTACCACAGGCGACTTTACCAATTCTGAGCCTTTCACTGAGGCTACCGAACCCGTAATGGTTTCTTTTTTCTGGGTACCATATCCCACTACCACTACTTCATTAAGGCTACTAACGTCTGGTGTTAATGTTACGTTAATAATGGAGCGACTGCCTACCACTTCTTCAATACCGGCGTAACCCACAAAAGAAAACACCAAAACAGCTGCATCGCCTTTTACATTAACAGAGAACTGACCATTTACGTCAGTAATTCCCCCGTTCGTAGTACCTTTTTCGGTAACCGTAACGCCAGGTAGGCCTGAACCTGTTTCGTCGGTTACCTTTCCCTTGATTTCTTTGGCGTAGGCCATCGAACCCATTAAAGCAACAATAAATAAACTGAGGGTGATTTGGGAAATACTTTTACCTAGTTTCCAAGGGATAGAAAGTACTCCATTTTTTTTGAGTAATTGTTTCATCATCATAGACTCATGATTTAAATGGTTGAAAAAAAAAGTAAAAAATTTAACCAAAATATTTAGCTACACAATGCAACTTTCCTCACAATTCTAGGATATTAAAATTGGTTGAAGTTTTTGAATGGGATGCTTTGTAGTAGTTTAATCTATCATGGTATTGTGTCAAAATTACAAAAAAAATGAAGTTTGGATTTGCTTAAAATAATTATATTAAATCAAGTTATAGTAAAATATCGTATTTTTGGGCTTAAAGTGCCTTTATTGAGGTTTTTTATTGAAAGGCAAATATTTGCATAAATTTTTTATTAATTTTAAAGAAAAAATCAAAACCAATCAGACTCAATTAATACAAATCAACTCAGTTGTCCAATTTCTATAAAAATGAAGAGTGATGTAAATATAAAAAGTATTGCAGAATCCCTAGGTATATCTATCTCTACGGTATCTAGGGCATTACAAAATAACCCTAAGATAGGTTTGAAGACACGGGAATTGGTTTTTGAAAAAGCGAAAGAATTACGTTATGTTCCTAATCCGGCCTCCATGTTTTTGAAGGGCAAGAAAATGTTTGTGGTTGGTATCATCGTACCAGCTTTAGACGAGGAGTTTTTTTCTAAAGTTATAAATACGGTGGAAGACTTTTTTGAGAAACACGGGTATCAGGTTTTTGTTTTTCAAACCCGAAATGATATGCTAAGGCAAGATAATGCCTTAGAAATTATGCTTAAATATAGGGTGGATGGCCTATTGGTTTCGCTAGCTGCAAATACCACAGAATATGCCAAATTTAAAAAAGTGGAGGATTTTGGAATACCTACTGTGTTTTTCGATCGAGTTCCAAGGTCTTATAAGGCTCATAAAATCAGATGTGATATTCAAAAAGGTGCAGTGGATGCTATTGGTTTTTTGAAACAGCTCAATTGTAAAAGAATAGCACTAATCAACGGCCCATCCAACCTAGATGCCTCCGACGAGCGATTAAACGGTTACCTTTTGGGATTACAAAAGAACAATATTAGGAGTAGCCAAAGTTTGATTAAATCTTGTGATTTGACAAAGCAAGGTGCCATGACTGTTATGGAGGAGTTTTTGAGCCAAGAGCATGTTCCTGATGCTATTTTTGGATTTAATGACTATGTGGCTCTCTATGCCATGTTGGTTTGTAAAAAAAGAGGAATTGTACCCAATCAAGAGATTAAATTCGTGGGTTACGGAAATTTGCCCATATCTGATTTAATGAGTAATCCTCCATTAGCGTCAGTTGAGCAGTTTCCCGACAAAACAGGTTTACAAGCCGCTCAATTACTGCTATCTATCATAGACAATCAGGTAGGAATTGGCAATTACAAAGAAATGATAGTTGAAACAAAATTAGTGGTACATTAGTCACATAATATAAAGGTCAATTTATAGTACTTTGCAAGCTATTTGAATTAGAGGAAGAATAATGATAAAAAAATACGGACTTTTAACTTTGGCATTTCTGGTTTTTTCTGCCGCCGTTTATTTTGTTTTGGACAAAAACAAG
Organism: Spirosoma fluviale; assembly: GCA_945885545.1. Lineage (GTDB taxonomy): Bacteria > Bacteroidota > Bacteroidia > Cytophagales > Spirosomataceae > Leadbetterella > Leadbetterella lacustris. The sequence continues at coordinate 13,664 of CAMCYZ010000054.1, read as the reverse complement.
GTATTTGATGAGCCAGAGGTAATTACACCCCTGACCAAATCTTGGGAAAAGGCGGTGCCTAACCAAAAAGTCCCACAAGGATTGGTTTCTTTGAAGTCGCAAGATTGCGGTACTTGCCATAAAGAATATTATGCCGAATGGAAAACTTCTACGCACGCTCAAGCTTGGGTTGATCAACAATTTCAGGCTGAATTGAAAAAAGAATCCAGTCCTTTTATGTGCATTAACTGCCACGTGCCGCTTCAAAACCAGCAAGAATTTATCGTAAAAGGCCTTATAAACGGGGATATTTATAAACCCGTAAAAGAGAAAAATCCACTTTTTGATAAGGAATTGCAGCAGGAAGGTATCAATTGTGCGAGTTGTCATGTGAGAAACAATGTCATCATTGGAGCTACAGGCAGTACTTTGGCACCGCATCCGGTAAAAAAAGACCCCATTCATTTGTCAGAAACGCTTTGTATTTCATGCCACAATGCCAACGCCGTGGTTACGCCAACATTGGCATGTACTTTTCAGACGGGCGATGAATGGAAAGCCGGGCCGTTTTATGGAAAGAAAAACTGCATCAGTTGTCACATGCCAGAAACGCATCGTTCGTTGATGGAAGGTTTTCCTGCCAAGAAAAGTCATTTTCATAATTTTCCAGCATCGGGAATTCCCAAACATGACACTTTAAAACCAGCCATGTTGAAAAGTTTGGAGTTTTATGCCTCCTATGTCAAGAAAAGCTACAAACTATCTGATTCATTGAAGTTTAGTTTAACACTCAAGAACGAGCATGCAGGACACCGCGTGCCTTCTGGCGACCCTGAGCGTTTTATGTTAATACATTTGGTGCTGAAAAATGCGGAAGGAAAGGTTATCGCAAAAACACACGGAAGGATAGGTGAGGAGTGGGAGTGGTATCCGGCCGCCAAAAAATTGAGCGACAACAATTTGAATCCTGGCGAAGCGAGGTCTTATACTTTTAAGCAATTATTGAACACGAAAGGAAAGTTTACTTTAGAAACGAAGGTTACCAAACACCGCATGACTGAGGAGGCCGTGAAATATAATAAAGTAGACAAATCATACCCCACGAATATTACCATGTATAACAAAAAACATGAATTCGAAGTGAAGTGAGTGGGAAGTGTCAATTCACATAGATAAAAACGTACTTAAATAACCTATTCCTTTGCATTAAAGCCAATATTTGTCGAAATTTGCAGGCAATCAAAAAGTTTTAAAGAAATGGCGACTTTCGATTTAACCAAAGAGTACCTCAACAGCATAGAAGAAGCCATTTCTTCGGATAATTCTGAATTTTTACTTTCAGAACTCGACGAATTATTTCCTGCAGACATTTCCTCCATTCTTTACGAGCTTGATGGTATACAAGCACATCAGTTATTTACACTATTAGATACCGAAAAAGGTGCCGAAGTACTTTCAAATATTGATTCTGACGACCGCAAAAAGTTCATAAAAGAACAGTTTACAGTAGAAGAAATTGCGAAATACGTTAACCTTTTCGACTCTGACGATGCCGTGGATTTGCTCAACGAGCAGCCCATAGAAGTCAGAGAGAAGGTAATTGCACTTTTAGAGGATAGAGAGCAAGCCAGATTTATACTTGACCTTTTGCATTATCCCGAAGACGTGGCAGGCGGACTGATGCAAAAAGAATTGGTGAAGGTATTTACCAATCAAACGGTAAGTGAGTGTGTTGAAGAAATCAGACTTCAGGCTGAAAATGTTGATAAAGTATATGCTGTCTATGTGGTTGATTCCGAGCAAAAACTCAAGGGGATTGTTTCTTTGAAGCAAATAGTTTTGGCCAGAAAAAACACCAAAATTGAAAATATTTTCGATGATGAAATCGTATTTGTAGATACTACCCAAAGTGGCAACGAAGTGGCTCAAATTATGCAAAAGTATGACTTGGAGGCCATTCCTGTAGTAAATTCATTGGGAAGACTTTTAGGAGTCATAACCATCGACGACGTCATCGACTTTATCACTGAGAAGGCAGAGGAGGACATTCAAGTAATGGCGGGTATTACCGGAGAGGCAGAAGAGGATGACTCCGTTTGGCACTTGGCCAAGGCACGCATTCCGTGGTTGGTAGTAGGTGTTTTTGGAAGTCTTTTGGCGGCTTCTGTTATTCGTCAATTTGAGGATATCCTTTCTAGGGTTGCGGCTTTGGCCATGTTTATACCCATTATGGGTTCTACAGGCGGCAATGTCGGTATTCAAACCTCTTCTCTCATTGTTCAGTCGTTGGCCGAAAAATCGGGTATCAGTATTGGTCTTTGGGAAAGACTGTCCAAAGTAATAAGAGTAGGCCTGATAAATGGCTTGGTGGTTGGCGTAGTTACGGGCATTTATGTCTATGCCATCGGTGAGCCTACTCTTTTTTGGGTAGTATGTACCTCTTTGTTTTCAGTGGTTATATTGGCCTCATTTATGGGTACCATCACACCTTTAATTTTAGATAAAATAGGCATAAATCCTGCTATGGCTTCAGGTCCATTTATCACAACGGCCAATGACCTTATTGGTATCGGAACCTACTTTTTGATTGCCTACTATTTATTAAGTTTAAATTGATATGATAGCTGTAATTCAAAGGGTTACGTCTTCTTCCGTAGTAATTAATGGGCATATTGAAGGTCAAATAAAAGACGGCTTTATGGTGTTGTTGGGCGTTTGTTTGGCAGATACCAATGAAGATGTGGAGTGGTTGTCAAAAAAGATTTTGGGTCTTAGGATTTTTGGCGATGATGAAGGCAAAATGAATAAAGATTTGAAGGATATTGATGGAAATATTCTACTGATATCACAGTTTACACTGCATGCCTCTACCAAAAAAGGCAATCGACCGTCGTTTATTGATGCTGCCAGACCCGAACAAGCCATTCCTCTTTACGAAAAAATGATTGAACTGCTGAGTGAAGGATTAGGTAAAAGAATTGAAACGGGTATTTTTGGTGCAGATATGAAAGTTTCTATTGAAAATGATGGCCCTGTAACCATTATTATTGATTCTCAGAAAAAGAAATAGGAGTATTTGGTTTTCGAAAATCAGGAATTATTAAGGACTGATTTTAACTTATATTTGAATAACAATTCTTTAAAACACAATACCTTCATTATGAAACTAACAAAATTATTTCACGACTTTTTTGAAAGCGAAAAGGCCGGAGGATTGATACTTATGGGCTGTACTGCGGTTTCGCTCGTTCTTGCCAATTCTACCTTAGGGCCAGCCTACCAACAGTTTTGGCATTATGATTTGGGTGGACATAGTCTCGGGCATTGGATCAATGATGGTTTAATGACGATTTTCTTTTTGCTCATTGGTTTAGAACTTGAGCGAGAAGTTTATATAGGTGAACTAACCAATATTAAAGATGCACTTTTCCCTATTTTTGGAGCTATGGGTGGTATGTTTATTCCGGCTGGCATTTTTTTGATATTTACCTTAGGTACTTCTGAACAATCTGGTGCGGGAATTCCGATGGCCACAGACATTGCCTTTGCTATCGGTATTTTGTCTTTGCTGGGCAATAGAGTTCCTGCGGCTTTAAAAGTTTTTCTAACGGCACTTGCGGTTATCGACGACTTAGGAGCTATTATGATCATAGCGGTTTTTTACACTAAAACTTTATTATGGACCAATCTTTTTACGGCCTTGGGTATTTTTGGTGTGCTTTTGGTGCTTAATAGACTGAAAGTCAGAAATCTTATACCCTATCTAGTTGGTGGTGTGGTTATGTGGTTTTTTATGCTCAATTCTGGTGTTCATGCTACTATTACCGGCGTTTTGTTGGCTTTTGCCATACCTTTCGGCAATGGCGATGAAAAATCGACTTCTTATATTTTGCAACACTTTTTACATAAACCGGTAGCTTTTTTCATACTACCAGTATTTGCTATGGCCAACACGGCCTTGGTTTTAGGGGGGGATTTAGGGCAAATTGTTTCTCAAAATTATAGTCTCGGAATAGCCCTTGGTTTGGTTGCCGGTAAACCTTTCGGAATATTTTTACTAACCTTTGCGGCCGTAAGTTTGGGTATTTGTAAACTACCTGATGGGCTAAACTGGAAGTCTGTTGTTGGCGTTGGTTTCTTGGGTGGAATTGGTTTCACGATGTCTATTTTTATAGCACTTTTGGCTTTTTCAGATGAAAATATTATCAACAACGCTAAAATAATTATCTTGTTTTCATCTCTATTGGCAGGTTTAGTTGGTTTCTTGTTATTAAAAGTGGTTTTGAAAAAGAAATACTTATAAGTTTAAACACAAAAAAAGCCCCTTTTGAGATGAGCTTTTTTCGAATGTTTTTTTGTAAAAGATTAGTTTTACTAAAAGAAGAATTTGTTTTTTTAGCCAAAATTTCGGCAATACGTTTCAGTTGACATTATGGGCAACTTATTGAGATGCCCTGTAAGCCATTATTCCTCCTAGTACATTATGAACTTTTTCAAAACCTTCAGAAATCAGGAAGTGTTTGGCTCTGTCGCTTCTAGCTCCGCTTCTACAATGTATATAAATATCTTGACCTTTCATGGCTTCCAGTTGGTCCAAACTATCTGGCAAGTCTCCCAAGGGAATCAAAACTCCACCCAGATTGTCTTCTTCGTATTCGTCAGGGTTTCTTACGTCAACAAGGTTGAAAGGCTCTCCGCTTTCCATCATTTCACGTAATTGATCCACCGAAATATCAAAATTTTCGCTCATAATTGTTTTAATTTGTTATTCAATAGTATTGTCAGTGGCATCACCCGAAACCCAAATATTTACAGGAGAGCCAATTTTAATTTTCTCATCAATTCCTGAGGATGGTTGCTGCCTAATTACTGTTCCTGCAGGTTTGTCTGAAGCCTCAAAAGTGATATTGCCGATAGTTAAACCCAAACCAGTAACCAAAATATCGGCCTCGTCTTGAGCCATGCCTAAAAGATTGGGCACATCTATACGTTGATTTCCGTAGCCATCTCCTACCACAAATGTTATTTTTGAACCTTTAGGTATTTCGTCGCCTTGCTGTATTTCTCGGCCATTTATCTTGACCGCTAACACAGTATTCTCCTCAAGAGCTGCAATTTTCTCTTCGCCATCATAGATAAGTCCAGAGCTCAGTAGTTGATTTTGAGCACTAGAGGTTGAGCGTCCAATGATGTTGGGTAGTTTTACCAAAGGAGCAGAAATAGCCGCAACAGTAAGATAAATTTTTCGACCAGTTTTTACGTTTGCACCTGATTTTGGATAGTTGGCAATTATACTCAGTGGCTCAGCTCCAGAAACAAATACACTGTCACTTATTTCATAGTCCAAGTCAGCTTCGTCTAGTAAATCTTCAGCGGCATCCATACTCAAACCTTTCAGATTTGGCACTTTTACTGCGTCTCCGTGGTTGGTACTCCAAGGTAAATACACAAAGAAAAAGCCAAAAAATAGAACCAAAATAATCGAGACTATTATGGCCAGATGAATTAAAACGTCGGTTTTCGTATTGGTGCTGTATTGAGGCATTTTTTAGAATTTATATCAAAAGACAAAGTAATTTGTTTTTATACGAAAAACCAAATGAAGTATTTCATAAGGAAAGTAATTTAATCTCGGAATTTATAATTCACTTTTTAGTAAAAATATAACCTACCATTTATTTTCCCTTAAATGGTTTGTACAATTTGGCCAAGTATTTGCCCACAATATCAAATTCCAGATTCACTTTATCACCTACTTTCAATGCATGCATGTTGGTATGTGTCCAAGTGTAAGGGATAATAGCCACAGAGAAGCCGTTTTCTATAGAATTGAAAACTGTCAAGCTTATGCCATTTAAACAAATAGAACCTTTTTCAACTGTGATATTTCCTAAAGTTTTGTCGTACTCAATATCAACTTGCCAGCTTCCATTTAAGTCAGTTATTTTTTTGCAAAAACCTATCTGATCTACATGGCCTTGCACGATATGGCCATCAAATCTCGCATCGGCTTTCATACTTCTTTCAAGATTTACAAAATCACCCACTTTCAGAATCCCCAAACTCGTTTTCTGTAAGGTTTCTTCTATGGCGGTCACTTGATATTGATTTCCTTCGATTTGTTCGATGGTCAAACAAACGCCGTTGTGACTCACACTTTGATCTATCCTAAATTCGCCAGTAAGAGTGCTTTCAAACACAAAACTGATATTGCTCTGATTGGGCTTTATTTCTATTAATTGGGCTTTGTTCTCTATTATTCCTGTAAACATCTATTTCTGTTTATTTAAATTGACCCAATAGTTTTACTGTTTGGCCAATTTTATTAATTTTATGATTTACAAAAATAATCATTTTTTAAGTTTATGAATAAAATAATTCTTGGTTTGGCAGCGGTGGGTGTTTTGGGCATAATTGTTTATTCGCTTTCTGGCACGCCCAATTATCATGATATTACTCACAAAGAATTTGAAACTTACAAGCAAAATCTTGAAAACATGGAAGATAGCCCAATAAAAGAAAAGGGTACTTTCGATTTTTTTGAGCCAAATGAGGAGTGGATTGTAGAAGCAAGTTTTGTGCCTTCGAAAGAAATTAAAGATTTCAGTATGGACATGACTGATTCCTCAAAAGTAAGTGCTAAGCTTGCTGGTGTAGCTACTTTTGATAAAGATGGACAAAAAATAAAGGTCTTGATTTTTGAAGAAGAAACCAATTATCTTTTGCCATTTACCGACAAGACCTGTGGCAAAGAAACTTATGGCGGCGGTAGGTATGTCAATATTCCAAAAGATGATTTGGATGGAGATAGAATTACAATAGACTTCAATAAGGCAAGAAACTTTTATTGTGCATACACCGAGTCTTATATTTGTCCGATACCTCCGAAAGAAAACTTTATGAATACAGAAGTAAATGTCGGCGAGAAAAATTTTATCAAATAAACCTAAAAAAACTATGAAAAAATACGTACACCTTATTGTTTTTAATCTTTTAATGCCATTTTTTTCGATGTCACAAGACATCGATAATCAATTAAAAGAAGCCAAGAAAGTAGAAGGCTATTTTACTTTTTATTGGAATGAAGCAAAAGGCAAAGTCTTTCTCGAAGTTAAAGATCTTGGCCAAGAGTTTCTGTATTATCCAAGTTTAGCCCAAGGTTTGGGTTCTAACGACATTGGTTTAGACAGAGGCCGCTTGAGCGAAGAACACATTCTCAAGTTTGAGCGGTTGGGCAACAAAATAATGATGATGGAGCCCAATTATAAATTTAGAGCCATCACCAACGATCCTTTGGAGAAGAAAGCAGTGGAGGAATCTTTCGCTAAATCGATACTGTTTGGTTTTGAAATACTCAAAAGCACGGATGGTGTTTTTGTAATAGACTTCACACCTTTTTTACTCAGAGATGCACTCGGTGCGTCCAAAGATATCGCCAGTACCAAACAAGGGAACTACAGTTTTGACCTTTCCAGATCGGGTGTTTACGCTCCTATGTGTAAGTCTTTTCCAAAAAACACGGAATTTCAGGCTGTTATTACACTTGGAGGTAGTGGAGCAGGCAATTACCTGTCTGAAGTTGCTCCCAATACCGATTTTGTGACTATGCACCAGCACCATTCGTTTGTGAAACTGCCCGAGCCGGGTTACAAACCTAGGGAGTATGACCCAAGAATTGGCTACAATGGCATTGAGTTTTATGATTATTCATCGCCTATCAATGAGCCTATCGTTAAGAAATTTACTTCTAGGCACCGACTACAGAAAAAAGACCCAACAGCCGCCATTAGTGAGGCCGTTGAGCCCATTGTTTATTACCTAGATTCTGGCGTACCCGAGCCTATTCGTTCGGCTTTGTTTGAAGGTGCCACTTGGTGGAATCAAGCTTTTGAGGCCGCTGGGTATAAAAATGCTTTTCAGGTAAAAATGTTGCCAGCAGATGCCGATCCCATGGATGTGAGATACAACCTGGTTCAATGGGTGCACCGCAGCACAAGGGGCTGGTCTTATGGTGCTAGTGTGATTGATCCACGTACTGGGGAGATTTTGAAGGGAAAAGTAACACTCGGTTCTCTTAGGGTTAGACAAGATTATATGCTTGCACAGGGTTTGGCGGGAGATTTTAGTCCTGGCAAAAGCGATTCTCTGATGAATAAACTTGCTTTGGATAGGCTCAAGCAACTTTCGGCCCATGAAATCGGCCATACTTTGGGTTTACCACACAATTATATTTCGAGTATCCAAGGCCGAGCTTCGGTGATGGATTATCCACATCCATTGGTTTTTTTGAATAAGGGCAAGGTAGATTTGTCCGAAGCATATTCTATGGGAATTGGTGATTACGACAAAACTTCTATTACTTGGGGGTATCAAGATTTTCCAAAAAATGTTAATGAAAAAGTCGAACTCGACCGGATAGTTAAGAACATGTTCCGAAAAAATCAGCAATTTTTAACAGACCAAGACGCCCGCCCAGATGGCTCGGTGCATCCGCAAACCCACCTTTGGGACAATGGCGGCGATGCTACTGACGAACTCAAGCGTTTGATGGAATTGAGAAACCACGTGTTGAAAAACTTTGATGAGAAAAAAATACCCCTGAACGCTCCAATGGCAACTTTAGAAGAGGTTTTTGTGCCTATGTACATGTTTCACAGGTACCAAGTGCAGGCGGCTTCGAAGTCAATAGGAGGGGCGTTTTATACCAATGCACTCAATGGCGATTTACAGAAAACCTATGTGCCAGTTGACGCAATAGCTCAAAGAAAGAGTATTTCAGTACTTTTAGAAACTATTCAGCCAGAGTTTTTGGCTATTCCAAAACAGTTGTTGACACTTATTCCGCCAAGGCCTTTTAGATATCCTGCTAACCCAAAAGAGACTTTTAAACGTCATACCGGAATGAGTTTTGATGTACTTTCTCCAGCCGAAAGTGCAGCTCAATTGACTTTGAGCTTAATGCTAGAGCCAAGAAGAGCTTCCAGGCTGGCCACTCAGCAGATTTATGATAAAAATTTGCCGCCATTCTCAGAGATTCTAAGCAAAATGACTGTCTCAATCATAAAGGACGAAAATCTTTCTAAAAATAATTATTTAGGACAAATAAAAAGATTGGTGGCAGAAATGTATGTAACGGAGCTCAAAAAACTGAGCAACGATGCAGTGGTTAATTTAGAAGCTAAAAGCAATGTGACGGCCGAATTGAAAGATATAGCGTCTTACTTTACTAAAAATCAGGCTATTTTGGGTGGTTTTGGTTTGTATATCAATAATTTAATCAAAAATACAGACGTTGCGACCGATAAAAAAACATTCTTCCTTGCTCCTGATGGACAACCGATTGATCAAGATTATGATTGGTTGGATTGTGGGAATTGAATATGCTGTGCTGTTTGACTAACTAGTTATTCATTAATTGGATGGATTCTTTCTTAATATATTAATGCATTGAAAATCATCTTTTCAAAGCATAATCTCGGTAGTACTCTTTACTTCTGACATCACAAAAAAGGAGTTAATTAAAGATACTCCTTCAATAGTTGAAAGCTTCATTTGGTGAAAATTGTGGTAGGCTTCCATGTCTGCCACAATTATTTTTAAAAGATAATCAAAACTTCCTGAAACGAAGTTACACTCTACCACCTCTGGCAGCTGTTTTATGGCGATGTCAAAAATTTGCGAAACTTCACGCGTTTGCCTTATTAATGTTACTTGCGAAAATACTGTAAGCCCAACACCCAACATTTTTTTGTTTAGGATTCCCACATATCTTTCTACAACGCCTTCCTGCTCTAGCCGCTTGATTCTATCATGAACTGGACTGAGAGAAAGGTTAATTTTTTTGGCAATCTCTTTATAAGTCAGCGTAGAATCGTGCTGCAAAAGCAGCAAAATTTTTTTGTCTATGTCATCTATCTTAATTTTCATCCGAAAATATTACTTTTTTCTTATTGATAATTTTGAATAATCGAAAAATATTCTGTTTTGTGAGTAAAATTAATAGTTATTTTCTTATTTCAGAACGTAACACACAAAAATATTCTTTATCATATAATTTTGTTAAACATTTCAAAAACAATAAGCATCGGCTGGTCGCAATGCATTTTCAACAAACTATATGATTCTCGGGGTACCAAAAGAAATTAAAAACAACGAAAACAGAGTAGCCATGACTCCAGCTGGGGTCATGGAACTGCTTAAGTTTGGACACACAGTTTATATACAAAAAGACGCTGGATTTAACAGCGGTTTTGCAGATACTGACTTTACAGCAGCTGGAGCTACTATACTGGACACTATTGAGGAGGTTTATGCCAAAGCCGAAATGATAGTGAAAGTCAAAGAGCCCGTAGCCTCTGAATACAACTTCATTAAAAAGGATCAGTTGGTATTTACTTATTTTCACTTTGCGTCTTCAGAGCCACTTACACACGCTATGATAAAAAGTGAAGCTGTATGTTTGGCTTATGAGACTGTAGAGAAACTGGATAGGTCGCTGCCCTTATTGATTCCGATGTCGGAAGTGGCAGGTAGAATGGCCATTCAGGAAGGTGCTAAATACCTAGAGAAGCCTCAAAAAGGAAAAGGAGTTCTCTTAGGAGGAGTGCCAGGTGTTCCTTCTGGTAAAGTATTGATTTTGGGTGGTGGAATAGTAGGCACACAAGCAGCCAAAATGGCCGCAGGTCTAGGAGCAAGAGTGGTGATAATGGACATAAGTCTCAATAGATTAAGACAGTTGTCTGATATTATGCCAGCCAATGTAACCACCATACTTTCAAATGAATACAATATAAAGGAAGCTATTAAGGACGCTGATTTGGTAGTAGGTGCTGTATTGATTCCTGGTGCAAAAGCTCCACATTTGATTACGAGAGATATGCTCAAGTTGATGAAACCAGGAACAGTTGTGGTAGATGTGGCGGTAGACCAAGGTGGATGCATAGAAACCTGTAAACCAACTACTCATGAAGACCCGGTTTTTGTGATAGACGAAGTTGTGCATTATTGTGTAGCCAATATGCCCGGTGCTGTACCTTATACTTCTACCTTGGCTTTGACAAATGCCACTTTGCCTTATGTGCTACAGTTGGCCAACAAAGGCTGGAAAAAAGCTTGTATAGAAAACGATGAACTCAAAAAAGGCCTCAACGTAGTAAATGGAGCTGTGGTGTATAAAGGAGTAGCAGATGCTTGGAACTTAACGCTTAGTGAGTTAGAGGATCAATTTATTTAAGGATTTTCCCAAACGTTATATTTTTTTGTTATCATAAATCCCTGAACTTTTCGGGGATTTATTTTTATATAATTAACTGTAATGCTCCATCAGCATCTCTATTTCAGCTTCTACAGAAATTTTTGGAAATTCAATCTTACATCTCTTATACCAATATTTGGCATTCCATTCGTCACCTTCCATACGGTGCAGCAAAGCATGGAGTCTGTCAAAGTCTGGGTGGCCTTCCTTTGATTGTGCGATGTTGTGCGAACCTTCCCAGTCGCCAGCTTGAAGTATTTTTAAGGCTTTTGATATTGTTTCTTTAATATTCATATAGTTTGAAAATATAATTATTATGAAATTTTCAGTATTTATTGAAAACTATGTAATTTTAACTCATCTTCTTTATTTACTTTATAGAAGAAGGTATTAATTGCGAAATTACACTATTTTTGGACTTTATAGAAGCTAGAATAAACTTTGGTGTCGTTTATAACTTTCAAAACAAAGCTGTAGGTGTCATCGGAAACATTGTATTTTATACTTTCATTACCACTCTTGCCATTCTAAAGTATGTAACTCCACTATATCTCGCTCAAAAAACTCCGATATTCCCCTCCCAGCGATTAAACATTTCCATAAATTCAATTTAGATTCCATTTTGAAAGTAAATCCACATTATGCCGTTTACCTGCTCATTTTTTGTTGAGAATCGCCCAAGAACAATAATCTTGGCTTTTAAGGAATGGCTTATTCTAAAAATAGTTGAATCTGAAAATTATGAAATAATTTCAAATCCATTGTTGGAAGTTTCCCTTCCGGTTTTAATATTTTTTGAAGTTCGGGTCACAATCAAGTTGTGAAAATAGGTGACTCCGACATCCTTGTGGTTGAGATTGATGGTTTAGTACAGGATATCGGTTTCGCCTGATTGGGTAGAATTAAGTCATTACATTGGAACAGGTTAACCCTGTCTATCGCGATTAGCATTCAGGAATTGACTGTGCAAATCTACCATCGTATTTTCGTTGTTATATATCTCGATTCAGTTAGAAAATACTGCTGTATTGTCTTTGATGTCATTAGAGTTGGAGATCGTTAGCTCATTTATCACTATTTGCCGGCAAGTCCTAGAACTAAAAAATGGGAAAAATGAATATTAATATTCTGTTTTTCATTAATTTATGTTTAAGTTTTAAATCTATCAAGTTTGTCTTTCGGTTATAATTTTAAAAAAATTAAAGCATAAAACTATATCGTCAAACAAAATGTTGTAACTCCTCAATAAGAATTTAATTCTGTGGTTTGGTTACAAATTATTGGTCATGAGGGTATTGTATTGATGAACTATTGCATAGTATATTTTCGATAATAAATATAATTTTCGTATATATGATAAATACGATATTTATTAATTATATAAATAATATTGTATTTTCAGAAATAAATGAAAATTAGTACTCTAGATACTTGAAATCCTCAAGTGTATTTGAAAAGGTACAGAATTTGGCTCTACTGCCAATTTTTATTTGTCCTATTTCTTCACTGATAACTTCGGCAGGTGTTTTGGTGGCCATTTTTATGGCTTCAGAAACATCCACTTTGAGCCATTTGATCGCATTTTTCACCGCGTCGGCCATGGAGATAGTTGCACCAGCCAAGTTTCCGTCTGAATTTATGTAATTTCCATCTTTTAAAGATGCATCAAATTCGTCCCATTTAAAATTTTGCTTTTTATGATTCTGAAACAAAGCATCTGAAATCAAAAACAATTTGTCTTCTTTGAGTTTGTGAGTAAGCTTGGCTGCTGCTATGGCAACATGCACATCGTCGAGGATTATTGGTGTAAAAACCGTGTCATTCGAAAGTGCTGCACCGGCCAGTCCTGGCTCACGGTGGTTAAAAGGCGACATGGCATTGAAAAGATGTGTCACCAGGTTGATTCCTAATCCAAATGCTTCTTGTGCCCTTTCAAAGGTGGCATTTGAATGTCCAATAGACACCTTGACACCAGACTCTACTAAGATACTCAGTTGTTTGTTAGTGAAATTTTCAGGTGCTACAGTAATCATTTTTAGATATTTGCCGCCATGGTCTATGATTTCTCGAAGTATGTCGTCAGTCGGAATTTTGATATATTTTTCGAGATGTGCACCTCGTTTTTTTACAGAAATAAATGGCCCTTCCAAATGCATACCTAAAACTCCGCAATCGGGGTTTTCGGTGCAATAGCTTTTAACCGCGGTTAATCCTTCAAAGATATTTTCAACTGATGAAGTGATGAGTGTGGGCAGTACATAACCAACTCCATTTTTTTTGGCTGAAAATTCAATATCTTTCAGCGTTTGTGCATTGGGTTGGTGGGTAAAATGAAGCTCTTCTCCACCGTTTATGTGCAAATCTATTAAGGTAGGAGCGAGGTTTTCAAAGTCATAATTTTTGAGGTTTCCAGTGGGTTCAATTTTCGTAA
>CAMCYZ010000053.1 GCA_945885545.1 Spirosoma fluviale | reverse complement strand
TCTTGGGGTTCATTCTGTGAGGTCCCGTTCCGATAGTCTGCAATACTTTTCCAATCGCACCGGCTTTTACCAACTCCCCGGCTTTTTCGGTTGCACGGTTTTCAAATCGTTCACTATACACTATTGAAAATATCCTCCCTGTTTCTTTCTGCACTTTTTTTACCTCCTTCAGTTGCTTGAGGTCCGTAATTCCTGGCTTGTCTACCATATAGTCTTTGCCCGCTCTCATGGCCTTGATGCCAATGGCCGCTCGCTCGCTTGGAATGGCTGAGCTTAGAATTAGATGAATTTCTTTGTTATCCACAAGAATGTTTTCATCGTTTACCCGAGGAACATTCGGAAATCGCTTCGCAAAATCTGCCGCTAGGTCATTTTCTTTAGCAAAAAAACCGACCATTTCGCCACCACCTCGTATTATTGCACTTGCCATAGAATAAATATGGCCGTGGTTTATACCTATTACACCAAATTTAATTTTGGGAGCAAGGGTTTTCACAAATGCCGGGGCTTGTTCAGTGTAAAATTTGGGCTGGGATTCAAAGTCTCCCATAAATGGTAACATCCCGAAACCCGACAATTTCAATGTAGTTTCTCTCAAAAAACTTCTTCTGTCCTGCTGTTTTTTCATAAAATAAGGTTAAATTTCTCTTATTATAATATTATTTTGTATAAGAATCTTAACAAAAATAGGGCTTAGATTTCTCAAAAACTACTAAACAGATGCTTATTGTGGTGATATTTTGACAGTAAAATTGAAATAAATGTAAAAATAGTCTTAAAAACAGGTGAGTGCATGATAACTATATGACTCTTTTGTAATAGATTTGGAAAAAAAATACCAATTCTCATGAGACCTCAGCTTCTGAAGATTTCGAACCCCGCTGATACTTCCTTCAATTTGATAAAAATGGACGGGCCTAATTTTCCGACCCCATGGCACTATCACCCTGAAATAGAGATAGTTTTGATGTTGGAAAGTACAGGCAAAAAGTATGTGGGAAGCAGCATAACCGACTTTGAGCCCGGAGACTTGTGCATGATAGGAAGTTTTTTGCCTCATTATTATAAGAGCGACGATGCCTACATGAAAAACAACCCCAATCTGAGAGCGAAATCATTGGTGGTTCATTTTAACACCGACTTTGTTGGCAATCAGTTTTGGGAAACACCAGAAAGCTACAACATAAAAAACCTACTAGAAAGAGCTAAGAGAGGGCTACAGTTTAGCAAAGAAACGTCCGCTAATATTCATCCAAAATTTGTAGAGATGTTTAACCTAGACGGAATGCCAAGGCTACTGAAATTCATGGAGGTACTGGATGATATGGCCAAAAGTAAAGATTTGGAATTTTTATCAACCGACCCTATTCAAATCAGAAACGAAGTGGATTCTGACCGCATAAAAAAAGTTCTGGAACACGTAAGTGAAAACTTTAAAAACCAGATTCGTCTCGACGATGTGGCACAACTTGCCAACATGAGCGAGTCTGCCTTTAGCAGATATTTCAAGAAAAGAACCCGCAAGACCTTCTCCAACTTTTTGACAGATATTAGGATAGAATATGCTTGTAAAATGCTCCAAAACGATAAACTGAGTATTTCACAAATAGCTTTTGACAGTGGGTTTTATAACCTTTCCAACTTCAATCGCCAATTTAAGGCTATAAAGAAAATCACTCCCTTGGCTTATAGGATGAATTATTTGGATTGAAAATTAAAGTTTTAATAACAAAGATATTCTCAACAATTATGTAAATTTGAAAAAGAAAAACCTGTTGAGTAAAATTCGAAATTCATTTAATCAATAAATCCTCCAATGTTAAACGCAATTCTTACTGGAATCTCCATCGGTTTAGGCTTGGCTGTTTCAGTTGGACCTTATTTCCTATTTTTAATAAATACGAGTATCTCCGAGGGCAAATCCTCCGCAAGTTATTTGGCCACCGGAGTGGCATTAAATGATTTGATATTTTTAAGCGTAGCGTTTTTGGGTGTCAACTTTTTGATGCAAAACCTTTCATTTATAGAAAATGCAAAAGGTTACGCAGGATTCTTTATACTTGCTTACGGTATTTATACAATTATTAAGAAACCGGCCGTAAAACCCGAAAAGCCATTAAGGCTAAACCCCAAAGAAAAACTAAAAAACATACTTAGAGGATTTCTTTTCAATGGATTAAACCCAAGTGTTTTCGTTTTTTGGTTTGCTACGGTAGGAATTTTATTAAGCAAAACAAACTTTAACAGAAACCAAACTTTGGCTGTTTTTTTGAGCATCGTTAGCACCACTTTTACTTCAGACTTGATAAAAGTTCGCCTAGCTGAGTTTTTTTCTAACTATTTCACCGCAAATCTTATCTTAAAAGTAAATAGGGTAGTTGGTTCTTTTTTGATTTTGGGAGCATGTTATTTGTTGATAAAGGCGTTTTTGATTTGAATCAATGTGTAATTATAGACATTTCATTAAAAATTTGAAAGTTGTTACCTTAATAAAACGATTTTGAAATTTCTTCCATATTAACTTTAGGATTATCAATCAATTCATTATTTTTAATATTGCAAGATTGTAATTTTAGTACTTTTGGAGAAAAGCCCTTTGCAAAGAAATAATCAAGAAAATCCTTATCTTTTATAATATCAATTTGATTTAACTCTATAACAATTTTGATAATTTATGCATCCGTCATATACTATTGGTTAAGACAACCTTTAGAAGTTGGGACAGCATTAAATTCCTTTCTCTTAAATAGTCTAACAAAACAAGAGGAAGTTTTGTATAAATAATAAAATAAAACTTTTGAAGGCTACAAGCGTAGGAAACAAAGACCTTGCATCGGCTATTTAAGCGGCATATTGTAAATAAGTCAGTAAACCCTCCTCTTGGCGAAAGGGATAATCGCCTAAAATTTCACTCAGAGACATCACGTATGCCAAAAGTTCTAACATTTGGCTTACAGTACATCTGATTTTTCAAGTGGTGGATTCACCTCAATAAAACTACTTCATTCCCAATTCTTTTTTCAAAAAATACCCCGTATAACTTCCCTTAACCTTGGCCACCTGCTCAGGAGTACCTTCGGCTACTATGTTGCCACCTTTGTTTCCACCCTCTGGGCCGATGTCTATCACATGGTCCGAAATTTTGATTACATCTAAATTGTGTTCAATAATCAATATGGTGTTGCCCTTATCTGCGAGTTTCTGAATTACATCCAAGAGTTTTTTGATGTCCTGAAAATGTAAACCAGTTGTAGGTTCGTCTAGAATATAAAGCGTTTTTCCTGTATCTTTTTTCGAAAGTTCTTCGGAGAGTTTTACTCTTTGGGCTTCGCCACCTGAAAGTGTAGTAGCATGTTGACCTAAAGTGATGTAACCCAAACCTACATCGTTTAATATCTGCACTTTACGATTAATCCTGGGTTGTACTTCAAAAAACGGAATGGCCTCCTCTACGGTCATGTCCAACACATCTGAAATAGATTTTCCTTTAAATCTCACCTCCAAAGTCTCTCTATTAAATCGCTTCCCTTTGCAGGTTTCGCACTCGACGTGTACGTCGGGCAAGAAATCCATTTCGATTTTTTTCATACCTGCACCCTCACAAGTTTCACAACGTCCGCCTTTTACATTGAACGAAAAGCGACCTGGTTTATATCCTCTAATTTTGGATTCCGGAAGCTCGGCATAAAGTGTTCGTATGTCGGAAAACATGCCTGTGTATGTAGCAGGATTGCTCCTTGGTGTACGACCAATCGGCGACTGATCTACTTCAATCACTTTATCTATATGCTCAAGTCCTTCTACTTTTTTGTATTCAAGTGGCTCCTTTTTAGCTCTAAAAAAATGATGGTTCAGTATCGGAAACAGCGTCTCATGAATCAATGAGGACTTACCACTACCGCTAACGCCAGTTACACTTGTTATTTTTCCGAGTGGCAACTTAAGCGTGACATTTTTTAAATTATGTCCAACAGCACCCTTTATAGTAAGGAAGTTACCGTTGCCTTCTCGTCGTTTTTTTGGAGTTTCTATTTGTACCCTATCGCTCAGATAATCAGCCGTAATACCTCCTTTGGCTATAAATTCCTCTGGTGTTCCGTAGCTCACCACCTTGCCACCATGCCTTCCAGCTCCCGGCCCAATGTCCAAAATATAATCCGACTCCAACATCATGTCTTTGTCGTGTTCCACCACTAAAACCGTGTTGCCTAAGTCACGAAGGTCTTTGAGTGCCGTTATGAGTTTTACATTGTCTCGCTGGTGTAAACCTATACTTGGCTCATCCATGATATAAAGCACACCCACCAACTGTGTGCCTATTTGTGTGGCTAGCCTGATGCGTTGTGCCTCTCCACCCGAAAGCGTTTTGAGTGGTCGGTTTAAAGTCAAATAATCTAAGCCGATACCAAATAGAAAACCAATTCGTTTCTTGATTTCTTTCAAAATCTCGGTGGCTATAACGTTCTGACGATCATTCAATCTTTTCTCCAAAGAACCAAACCACTCTGCCAAATCGGCAATGTCCATGTCTGAAAGCTGGGCAATGTTTTTGTCATCAATCAAAAAGTGTAAAGATTCTTTTCTCAACCGTTGCCCGTTACATTCTGGGCATTTCTTGATAAGCATAAAGTCTTTTATCCAGTCTTGAATCTTGTCCGAGTCCGAATCCTGTTGTTTTTTGAGGAAATTCATGATTCCTTCAAAATTGGTGTTCCAGTCTGTTCCCGGATACTTTTTGGAAGGTACCGCAACAGGCTCTTCGCTACCATAAAGGATGGTTTTCAGAGCTTCCTCCGGTATTTTTTCTATCGGAACACTTATAGACGACTTATAACTTTTAAGAATAATTTCTATCTGTTTGAAAATCCATAAATCGCGATACTCGCCCAATGGAGCTATGCCTCCACGCGTAATGGAAAGGCTTCTGTCAGGTATAATGGATTCCTCGGTGATTTCCTCCACCACACCCATGCCGTTACAGTTTGGACAAGCTCCATAAGGTGAATTAAACGAAAAAGAGTTTGGTGATGGGTCCTCATAACTTATGCCGGCCTCAGGGTCGGTAAGGTTTTGAGAAAGATACTGCACAGAGCCTTTTTCATCTAACAAAAGCACAGAGCCCTTTCCCAGTTTCAGAGCTGTACCTACCGACTGACTTATTCTGAATCTATCCTCAGCCTTTGGCAAAACTCTGTCAACAACTATCTCTATATCATGTATTTTATATCGGTCAAGCTGCATTTTGGGTGATACATCTAGCACTTCGTTATCAACTCGTACTTTCTGATAGCCCATTTTGGATATTTGCACAAAAAGCTCACGATAATGACCTTTTCTACCTTTAACCAACGGAGCTAAAATACTCACTTTTTTGCCTGTATATTGATTAAATATCTGCTCAATAATCTGATCCTGAGTTTGCTTTACCATTGGTTTGCCGGTGACATAGCTGTAAGCAATACCCACTCTGGCAAACAAAAGACGAAGAAAATCGTAAATTTCGGTGGTTGTACCTACGGTAGAACGAGGATTTTTTGAGGTGGTTTTTTGCTCAATACTGATAACTGGCGAAAGCCCATTGATTTTGTCCACATCAGGCCGCTCCATGTCGCCAATGAAACTACGGGCATAGGCAGAGAAACTCTCCATATAGCGACGCTGCCCTTCAGCATAAATGGTATCAAAAGCCAGAGAAGACTTCCCGCTGCCGCTTATGCCAGTAATAACCACCAATTTGTTTCGAGGAATGACTACATCTATGTTTTTGAGGTTGTGTTCACGAGCACCGAAAACCTCTATTTGTTCGTGTCCTGTAAGCTCTACGTCGTTGAGTTTTTTTTCTACCACCTTAAAGTTTTTGCTGAAAATTGTAAGAACCTCAAAATTAAACAAAAATAAGGCAGAATGGTTTTTTGGGCTTGAAATAAAGGCGGAATTGACAAAAAAGATGGAGAGCCGTTATGGCTGATAAAGCACAAACGTTAGCTCTGTTATTTTTTCAAAATGTTTATCCGCTGAAATTAGAGGAGTATTTAGAAAAATTGCTGTTGCAGCAACAATTCTATCGGGAAGTTTTATTGCGTATTTACGGCGTAAGTCAATCACAATATTTTTTATTCCAGCATTCAATTCTATGATTGAACATTCTTCAAGAAAAAAATCGAGCTTTTCGAATTCGGCGTTTGTTAAACCACTAAATCCCAAAAGCTCCAACTCGTTAATTACGGAAATATAAAACAACTTGTCCTCAAAAAAGCTTCAAAGTATATCATCACCATTGAGCAGGTAAATAATGATGTTGGTATCAAGTAAGACCTTATTCCCACTCATCCCTCATCTTCTTTTGAATAACCAAAGGGTCTTCAGCAAACTTTATCTTTCCCACATATTTTTCAAACCTATGTTTATTTACAGGGGCTGCTGTCAAAGCCAAAAATTTATCGAATTCTTCCTTGGGCGTATCTTTTTTTAAAATAAAAGTCATTTCATCTTTATTTTGTCATTTAAATCTAAGGAGTTTTGTTGATTAAAAAATACTATTTTGTCAAAATTAATCTACTAAATATTTATTTCTTCAAACCCTTCCTCCGCTCAGCCACCATCAAGTCTATGACCAAATCGTAGCTGCGAGAGCCTTGCTCCTGCCCGTTGGACTTTAAAAACAAATCATAAAAAGGACCGACAACATAAACCTGAATGGGGTTTCTGAATTTTTTCCAAACTTGCCTTTCTTTTTCTCTATCGGCCTTTACTGCCGGACTCAATCTATCAAAGAGCATTTTTGAATAGGTACTGTCTATTTCCCAGACTTTATTCAATGCTCTGAAAACTGTTCCATAATAAGCCGAATATTGAAAAACCGCATCGGGATTATTTTTACATGCCAAATACGCCAGATAATTGGCTTCTTCTTCTGACGCAAAACCAAGCTGATGGGCCATCTCGTGCGTGGTCACATACGGTGCGTCGTATATCATATTGTTGGTGTTGACATTGGCCTCACCTGTCGGAAACATATATACGCCGCTCGTACTCATGTATGCGAGCAAATCGCTTCCACTAGCCTTTTTTATAGATGGTGTAGTATAGTTTAAAAAGCTATATCGGGTTTCTAGGTTTCCATATCCGAGGGGTGCCTTGGCAAATACTTTTTCAAACGTTAAATCCCGGAGTTTTGAATCCGGAATTCTTGCACGAGTAATATTTGTAGAATCTATCAATTCCTTAGCGAGAGTTATAACCTCCTGATTTTTAATGGCTTTTGTGTTTAAATTCAGTATTTTTTCCAAAGGCTTTTTGTGATAGGCCAAGCCCCAAGTGAGCATAAAAAACAAATAAATGGGTGAAACGTATGCCAAGAAATTTATTGCGATTTGCTTCAGCGAAACCTCCTTTTTGCTTATTCTAAAAATGGTTTTGATAATTGTATAAACCAAAAAAACACTCAAAGCATAAACCAAAATTAAGCCAACGGAAACATTCGTCCAGCCCGTAATCGTCCTTAAAAATCGTGTAATTATCTTAAAAAAACCTCTCGAATAATAGTATTCAACCCATTCCTCGTTTGAAGCAATTATTCTAAAAAGAACAAATTGAATTAGCAGCAAAATAATGCTGATGATTTTCCAACCGAGGTTTTTCATGGGTCTTTAAAACAATTTCACGATACCAAAAATACAAAACGAAAGGATGGCCACAATACTTATCCAAAGTAACAGATTGTAAGTCAAAGTTGATTTTTCGATGTCATTTTTCCTAAAATATTTATTGAAAATTACCGCCCAAATGACAAGAATCAACAGGAATGAGCCTACAATTCCACCCGAAATAACCATAATCATAGGTAGTTTGATATAAACAAACAAAAATGCCCAGAGAAAAGGAAGTATCCATGCCAAACGAGCAATAAGTCTTTTTCGCTCGGTCATATTTCCGAAATCTATCCATCCCATTTGACCAAAAATATCAGCAAACTGCCGTGTCCAAGCGGCCAAAGCGGCGAAAACCGTAGAAAAAAGAATGGTAAATGACCCCGCCAGAAAGAAAGTTTTTGACCAAGCTCCGAGGCTTTCTGTAAACATTGACGAAAGCAGTTCTATCATTTGGTAGCCTTCAGGCAGATTGGCTTGATGATGTAAAACAGCTGCCCCTAAAAGATAAAAAGCTGCTGTTACAGTTGTATAAATTAACATTGCCAAAAAAGCATCCAACTGCATCACTTTCACCCAGCCTTTCACTCTGTCTTTCCATGCTGTAGAGTTATCACGTGGGCCAACGTGCGATGCATAGCCTTTTTCTAAACACCAGTAATTGTAATGAATAATCTCATCGGCACCTACTCCCGTAATACCAAATGCCCCAAAGGCAAATGCCAAAGCCGCCCGTGGAAGCTTAAAAGAGAGACCTTCGGCTATGTTTTCCCAAGATATTTGGTACTGTGTAAATTTCAGAAAATAGAGCGATGAGAAAGTAAAAACAGTAAAAAAAGCAATCATAATCAATGAAAGTTTCTCTAAGCTTTGATAATACCCTTGATAAACCAAAACTGCCCCCAATGCCGCCACCAGAAAAGCAAAAACTGGAACAGAAACCATAGGAAAAACCATATTCAGCGTGATGGCCACCCCGCCGACAATTCCGCCCACTTGGAGAAGTTTAAAAATCATAACCACAAAAACCAACCACACACTCCAGCGTGTACCACGGATTTTAGGACCCGGTAATTTCGACAAGATTTGCATGGAAGTTTCGCCTGTGGTTACCGTATGTTTACCAAATTCTAATTGGATCATCACCTTCACCACACAACTGACCAATATTATCCAGAAACATACAAAACCAGCCTTGGCTCCTAGTGTTGTAGTGGCTATGAGTTCGCCTGAGCCTACAATAGCCGCAGACAAAATCAAACTTGGACCAAGGTGTTTGAGTCTTCCTCTAAATGTTTGGGGAGCAGACTTAATTTTTTCTATACTTAAATGGTATGGGTCGTTTTGCATTTGTCTCTTTTTCTCACCACAGGGTCGCTGAGACGCTTAGAAATAATTACTTCTAATAGCCTCAGCCATTTGCTTGGTGTTTCATTTTTAGGGTTGAACATTTCATAAAAATAGAAATATATCTTCAAAACTCAATTAATCAGCCTATTTTGAATACAAAAAGCCCGAAGAATATTACCTTCGGGCTTAACTTCGGCTACGTTCAGCTGCCGGAACTTATAAATTTTTAATAAAACCGAATGGTGGCTGAGCCGAAGCTGACTGAGCGGAGCAGAACCGGTGGCTGAGCGGAGCCGAAGCCATTATTCCACCGGAATTCCTACGCAATAATTTCTAGAAGTACTACCTTCGTAAACACCGCAAATCAATACGCCTTCTTCACCATTTTTCTTGGCTGCATTTATCTGCTCTTTCACTTCTTTTGCAGAGTTCACACGCACATTACCCACCCTCGTGATGATAAATCCTTCCTCAATATTGGTCTGTTCTCCAAAGAAACCATCCTTTTCGATTTCCGAAATTCTTACTCCATTTCTTAATCCTATTTTTTCCTTGTCCTTTGCCGAAATATCTTCTAACGTAATTCCCAATTTACCATAAGCTGAAGCAAGTTCTGGGTCTTTCTTGACTACTCCTTCACCACCCATGTTGTTTTTGAGTGTTACCACATAATCCTTCTCTTTGCCGTTTCTATTCACAGTCAAAGTTACTTTCTCACCTGGTCTCTTTCTACCAATCAATTCTCTAAATTTCGGTTCAGATTTTGTTTCGATTCCATCAACTTTGGTAATAACATCACCTTTTTTGATGCCCGCACTGTTGGCAGCTCCACCCTCTGGCACTTCAGCCACATAAATGCCGTCATCCAAATCAGAATCAAGTTCTTTGGCATTTTTGTTGTTCAATTCCACTGGGACAAGGCCAATAAAGCCGCGTTGAACATTACCAAATTTTATTAGATCCGTTGACACTTTCTTTACAATGCCCGAAGGTACAGCAAACGCATATCCTGCATAAGCACCGTTTGGTGAGGCTATGGCGGTATTGATACCTATCAAATGTCCACTAAGGTTTACCAATGCACCTCCACTATTACCCGGGTTTACGGCCGCATCGGTTTGTATAAATGATTCAATCGGAGAATCTTGCTTCTGATTCGACTGCTGCCCTCTTCTTTGTTGGTTTTGCCCGAGAATATTGATGTTTCGCCCAATTGCACTGATGATACCAGCGGTAACCGTCGATTCCAAGTTAAATGGATTACCCACCGCCAATACCCACTCCCCTACTTTCACATCGTCAGAATTCCCAAAAGTAATGGCAGGTAATTTTCTTTCTTCGATTTTGATTACTGCAATATCTGTTGATGGGTCGGCACCAATTATCTTGGCATCATAAGATTTTTTGTTATAGGTTACTACCTCTAACTCACTTGCACCATCTATCACGTGATTATTTGTAACAATGTAGCCATCCTCTGAAATGATAACTCCCGAACCTGAGGATTCTTGGTTTTGGGTACGAGGGCCGCCAAACATATCTTCATCCATTCCAAAAAACTGGTCAAAAATTGAAGGCATTTGACGCACTGTTCTGGAGCTTTTGGCCTTGATATGCACAACAGCTGGAGCCGATGCACTTGCAGCAAAAGTAAAATCTCCAGGCTGACCAGCAGGCAAATTGGCAAATTTCATCACCGAGCCGTTTGAGCCAGCTTCGTTGATTATCACGTCGTTGCGATATCCATCGATGGCTGTGTAACCCGCAATAGTGGCCACACTAGCCGAAACGGCGATGAGTGCCGTTTTCCAAGAATTATTTAATGTCATATTACTGATAGCTTTATGTTAAATGAATTTTAAACTTATGGAATTACAAATTTATTTTCAAGTAAGGTAATAACGCAAATTATTGAAATAAAATTTACGAAGCGAATATATGTTTAACATTAATTAACTAAAAAAACATCTCTCGTGTTTTCGAGAGATGCTAAAATCAAAAATCAATGATTAGTTTATCGAAATCAACTTTGGTTCTTTTGGTTTTGCCTCTTCTTTTTTAGGAATCGTAAGATGCAGAACTCCGTCTTCGTAGGTAGCTTCTATTTTGTCAGAATCTACCGTATTTGGCAACCTAAACGACCTTGTGAACGAACCGAAGCTATATTCTTTTCTCAGAAATGTCTCAGTTTTTTCTTCAGACTCCGATTTTTCTTGAGCCGAAATGCTCAGGTTACGCTCATGAACTTCCACCTTGAAAGCCTCTTTCTTGAAACCTGGAGCTACTAACTCAATACCAAAGCTATCTTCGGTTTCTTTGATGTTGGCCGAGGGTAAATTTTTGTTAAATTTAGCCAAAGCTGGCTCGCCGAAAAATTCGTTGAACAAAGCTGGAAAAGAATTCAAATTGTCATAGTTTCTAACTAACGTTTTCATAATTATTGTTTGTTTAATGTTTTACAAATTTTGTTTGATTGACAATGAACAAAACTTATTCCAATTGATTTTTTAAGACAAAATGGCCGAAAAATGAATTTTACAAGAAACCATAAATGACAAAATGGCCGATTTGGTAATTTCTCGATGTGACAAATTTTCTGAGTAATTCCCTAAAGCAGTCGTTGGTGTCTTCAAGCACGGTAAGGATTCTATTTATAAACTAATAAATTGGGAAAAGATTTAATTTTCCTGAGGCCCAAAATGAGTAGAAATGTTTTTTAAGACACAAACATTTGCAGCACAAAAAAACCTCCAAGACGCATCTTGAAGGTTCTTGATTTTTCGAAAATTTCTAATCGAAATCTAAATTTTACAAGTGAATTACCTCACCATAAGCAGCCGCAGCGGCTTCCATTATGGCTTCTGACATCGTTGGGTGTGGGTGAACCGACTTCACGATTTCCATACCTGTGGTCTCCAAATTACGTGCAACTACAGCCTCAGCTATCATTTCGGTTACGTTGGCACCAATCATGTGACAGCCCAACCACTCACCATATTTGGCATCAAAAATTACTTTCACAAAACCCTCTGGCACTCCACCTGCCTTGGCTTTACCCGATGCCGAGAATGGAAACTTACCTACTTTTATCTCATATCCAGCTTCTTTTGCGGCTTTTTCGGTATATCCTACAGAAGCAATTTCTGGTGAACAATAAGTACATCCCGGAATATTGCCGTAGTTCAACGGCTGCGGATGATGCCCTGCCAATTTCTCCACACAAATAATACCCTCAGCACTTGCCACGTGAGCCAATGCTTGCCCTGGAACCACATCGCCGATAGCGAAATATCCCGGAACGTTGGTTTGATAATATTTATCAACCAAAATCTTGCCTCTATCTGTCGCAATGCCGACATCCTCTAAGCCGATGTTTTCGATATTGGCCACTATACCTGCCGCCGAAAGTACGATGTCTGACGCTATCGTTATCTCGCCTTTAGGAGTTTTAACAGTCGATACACAACCTGCTCCCGAAATATCCACTTTCTCTACACTTGAATTGGTATAGATTTCTATGCCCATTTTTTTGTATTGCTTGGCCAATTCTTTCGAGATGTCCTCGTCTTCAACCGGAACAATGTTTGGCAAAAACTCCACTATTGTAACTTTGGTACCCATGCTGGCATACACATACGCAAACTCTACACCTATGGCACCCGAACCAATGACAACCAATGACTTAGGTTGTGTTTCGAGTGTCATGGCTTTGCGATATTCAATCACTTTCTCACCGTCTATTGGCACATTTGGCAATGCTCTAGCTCTTGCACCTGTGGCAATGATGATGTTTTTTCCTTCAACGATAGATTTTGTACCATCCTCAGCCGTTACCTCTATTTTTTTGCCGGGCTGTACTTTGCCATATCCGTCTATTACGTCTATTTTATTTTTCTTCATCAAAAACTGCACGCCTTTACTCATGCCGTCGGCCACACTTCTTGAGCGGCCTATTACAGCAGAGAAATCCGCATGGGCATCGCCTACCGTAATGCCGTAGTCTTTAGCGTGCTGAATATATTGAAACACTTGTGCCGATTTTAAAAGAGCCTTGGTAGGAATACACCCCCAGTTGAGGCAGATACCGCCCAGGTTTTCCTTCTCTATAACCGCTACTTTCATTCCCAATTGAGAAGCTCTAATAGCGGTAACGTAACCACCAGGGCCACTTCCGAGAATCACAACATCATACTGTGCCATAAGAAATTTGATTTTTGGTATAATTTGGGTGCAAATTTAGTGAATAAAATCGAAAGCAGAATTCTACGTAGAACTTTTGCCCTGTTATTAAACAAATAGTAAAAGTTTTGGGCGGGAAAGTACAAGTATAGCCTGACTTTTGTAAAATATCTGTAGTATAAAAGAAACTCAAAACAACCCCAAAAACACATTCGGCACTTCGGTCTCAAAACGCATGGCTTCTTTTGTAATGGGATGTGTAAATGACAAAACCCAAGCATGCAGCCCGAGGCGTTTGATGGGATTGGTGGTAGCACCGTATTTGTCGTCGCCTATCACCGAGTGGCCGAGGTCTTTCATGTGGACACGTATCTGGTTTTTGCGGCCAGTCTCAAGGTTTACTTGCAGCAAACTATGCTTTTTTGAGGTTTTTGTTACTTCGTAATAGGTAACGGCCTTTAGCCCATGTTCAGGATTTTGCGATGAATACATAATCAAAGCTTTGCTTTCTGTCAAATAAGAAATAATCTTGCCCACCGGCTTGGCAACAATGCCCTCCACAACAGCCAAATAGGTGCGTTCGAGTATGTTATCGTTCCAGTTTTCTTGCAAAGCTTTCTGGATTCTCTGGCTTTTGGCATACATCATTATACCCGACGTGTCTTTGTCGAGGCGGTGAACTACAAATATTTTGTTGGCAAGATCCTGCCTTTTTACATATTCGCTCAAAACACTGTATGCCGTGTTTTCTTTTTGTTTTTCGGTGGCTATCGAAAGCACGCCCGCTTCCTTGTCAATTACGATTAAATATTGGTCTTCAAAAATGATTTTCAATCCCCTAATTTTGATTTCCTCAGGCTGTTTTTCCCAACGAATCTCTACCTTTTCGCCAAGTTTCAAAGGTTGGTTAAACTGACTAATGCTTTCTCCTTCAACAAACACTTTCTTGTCTCTCAGCAAAACCTTTACATCGTTTCGGCTTTTTTGAGGCATTTTTTCCAACAAAAAAAGCAGAAGTTCTGAATCTTGCTCCACTTCAAACTTGAGGTCGTTCGGCTTACCTTTTTTCTTTTGTGAAAATGTTTTTTTGATGTCTTTGGGCTGCCTCATTTTTTGGGTTGGTATTTTACTTTAAAACGTTTATTAAACCTAAATATACATTTGACCCTTTCAGGGTCATGAAACTTGTTTGTTTTCTACCCCCCGAATTTCATTCGGGGCTATCCACATTTGACCACTTCGTAGCCTTGGTCGACAAAGGTAAATCTACAAACTGCAGATTTAAAGAATTTTATTCGGGGCTGTCCACATTTGACCACTTCGTGGCCTTGGTCGACAAAGGTAAATCTACAAAATGCAGATTTAAAGAATTTTATTCGAGACTTTACATACTTGACCACTTCGAGGTCATAATTAGATAGGTAAAATCTACAAACAGTGGATTTGAAGAATTTTATTCGGGAACGTTCCAATTTTACATATCCTAATCTGTTTGAAAATAAACTGCTAAATTTTATTTCAATGTAGTTTAGTAATCTATTTCCCTTTAAACCTCAGGGGCTGAACGTCCTAAATCCCATCCCTAATAGAAGGACTTATTTTGGTAGCATAACCAAACAGATTGATTGTTGAGTTTTAATTCCGATTTTAAAAATAAGCAAAAAACCTATATCATAAATTTTACTATAATCAACCACATTTTTGTAGTTAAATTACACATTATAAGATATTTAATATTTTTAAAAGTGTATTTATGTGTCAAAAAAACATAGATAAATACAAAAATAAAAACCTGTAAGTGTATTTATGTACCGAAAAAGTATAGATAAATACAAAAATAGGGGCAATTCAAAAGATATCATCCAATAAAAAAGCGGTTGCCGTTCGAAAAAGACAACCGCTCCATATTTTTTAAAAAAGGATTACTTCAACGTATCCACAGCTGATTTTATTCTTGCTACGGCTTCTTTCAATGCCTCGTCTGATGCGGCAGTAGAGATACGGATACAGTTAGGAGCACCGAAAGACCCACCACCCACTGTGGCCACAAATACTTTTTCTAACAACCACATCGATAAGTCGTCAGAGTTGTTTATAGTTACTTCTCCGTCTGTTTTTCCAAAATAATAACTTACGTCAGGAAATGCATAAAACGCTCCTTCAGGCACATTTACTTTGAAACCTGGAATTTCTTTCAACAAACCTATCACCAAATCTCTTCTTACCAGGTACGCCCTTTTCATGGTTTCAGGGGCAGTCATATCGTCCCAAGCAACCACTGAGGCTCTTTGGGCGATGCTGTTGGTTCCTGAAGTCACCTGACCTTGTAGTTTGTCGATACCGTCCACTATCCACTTGGCAGCACCTACGAAACCGATTCTCCAGCCTGTCATGGCAAATCCTTTGGCCATACCGTTTACAGTAATTACTCTTTCTTTTATAGCAGGGATTGAGCCCATGCTGAAATGTCCCTCCTCACGGAAGTTGATATATTCATAGATTTCGTCGGCAAGAACGAATACGTTTTCGTGTTTTTCGATAACCGCTGCAATAGCTCTCAACTCAGCTTCGCTATAAACCGAGCCCGTTGGGTTGTTTGGCGATGCGTACATTATCACTTTAGTTTTGTCGGTAATGGCAGCTTCTAATTGCTCGGGCGTTACCTTAAAGTCATTGTCAAATGCTCCTTCCAAAATCACAGAAGTTCCTTCGGCCAATTTCACCATTTCAGAGTAGCTCACCCAGTAAGGTGCAAAAATGATAACCTCATCACCTGGATTTACCATCACGGCCAAGGCGTTTGCCAAAGAATGCTTTGCACCAGTAGAAACTATTACGTTCTCTGGTTTCCAGTCTATATTGTTGTCGCGTTTAAATTTCTCCGCTATCGCTTTTCTTAATTCTGGAATTCCGGCAACTGGCGTGTATGCATGGAATCCATTATCAATAGCCTG
Source organism: Spirosoma fluviale (assembly GCA_945885545.1). Classification (GTDB taxonomy): domain Bacteria; phylum Bacteroidota; class Bacteroidia; order Cytophagales; family Spirosomataceae; genus Leadbetterella; species Leadbetterella lacustris. The sequence continues at coordinate 4,343 of CAMCYZ010000053.1, read as the reverse complement.
TTTTGCAGCCTCACAGATGTGCTTTGGAGTTTTGAAATCAGGCTCGCCTATTGAAAGATTGATTACTTTGTGGCCTTGAGCAGCCAACTCTCTCGATTTTTTTGACATTGCAAGCGTTGCAGATTCTTCCAAATTGTTGATTCTGTCAGCGAGCAAATTTGAGGTTTCAACCATTACAGACATTTTTTAGATTTTTTTGTTTCCCAAAACTTATTGATTTTCAAAAACAGAGTGTTTTCAGAAATCGGGTGCAAAATTACACAATAGCTTTTTAAATGCCTTGGGTTTTTTTAATTAATATGAACTTTTGTAATGCCAAAATTCGCTGTAAAAAACATGAATAGCCAAAAAGTCAATCCACCTTTGGAGCTAGTTTATGAAGATTTACTCAACTAAAATTTCATTAATGAAGTCATTGGCCGCGTCGTTTGAAGAACTACTGAGTATAATCACGATTGTTTTGGTTTTCATAAACTTCATTAAGTTGCATGGTCATCATCGCACAAAACTGTTCTGAGACAGACAGCAGATTAAACTATGAATTGAATTTTAAGGCTTCATTGGTTCTAGAATTGGCCACTCCAAAGTTTTTTTAAAGAACGGAATCCCAGTTTTTAAAATACAATTATGAAAAACTTCCCGTTACATTTCACAAGAAGTATTTATTCATCCTCGCCTATATTTTTAATACTTTTGTCTAAATGGCAATTACCATAAATTCTTTTTTAATTTTGGTATTGAAATATAAGGTTAAAAATGAATGTAAACATTATCGGGGGAGGAATAGGCGGCCTTACTACAGCATTGGCCTTGCAGGAAGCAGGTTTTAGTGTGAAGGTTTTTGAATCTGTCAAAGAAATGAGACCCTTGGGTGTTGGAATCAACATTTTACCCCACTGCGTAAGGGTATTAACTAACCTTGGTTTGCAAGAAAAAATTGCTCAAAGTGCCATAGAAACCTCCGATTTGGTGTATTTTAACAAATTCGGACAACAGTTTTGGACAGAGCCTCGTGGCAGATTTGCCGGCTACAAATGGCCACAGTTTTCGGTTCATCGCGGGGTTTTACAAATGATTTTGTTGAATGCCGTAAAGGACCGAATCGGAGAAAAATGCTTGTTTCCTAATCACCATCTTTCGCATTTTGAACAATCCGAAGACCACGTAACCGCACATTTTATCGACAAAGAATCAGGTCAAAAACTGTTCGAATCAACTTCTGACATACTTATAGGTGCTGATGGTATAAATTCTGTTGTCAGAAAACAACTCAATCCCGAGGAAGGCCCACCGATATATTCAGAGAATGTTTTGTACCGTGGAACCAGCAAAATGAAGGGCTTTTTGAACAGTACTTCCATGGTCATGATTGGGCATTTGGGGCAAAAAATGGTGGCTTATCCCATCGCCAACCAACCCGACGAAGACGGAAATTATCTCATCAATTGGGTGGCAAACGTCCAAGAAGGCAAATCTAAACTAACCGCTCGTGACTGGAACAGAGAAGCCGACAAACAACGACTCGTGGATATTTATAAAAACTGGAATTTTGATTGGCTAAATATACCTGAAATGATAGGTAACACCGAAAAAGTATATGAGTTTCCGATGTCTGACCGCAATCCCCTTGACAAATGGACAGCAGGTAGAGTGACCTTGTTGGGAGATGCTGCACACCCCATGTATCCCATCGGCTCCAACGGTGCTTCACAGGCAATATTAGATGCTGACACTCTTTGTGAAGCTCTAAAAAATGAAAAAACTGCCGAATTGGCTCTTTCTGTTTACGAAGCGGAGAGGTTGCCAGCCACCTCAAGTGTGGTCCTTCAAAACAGAGCCAAAGGCCCTGACCAAATCATGGACATGATGGAAGAATGGTTTCCAGAAGGTTTTTGGGAGAAACAAATACCCCACGAGGCACTTAGAAAAGTGATGGACAACTACAAAAAAGTGGCGGGATTTGATATTAACAGTCTAAATCTAAAAACATGAAACATTCATGTCTAAGACTTTAGACACACAGAGAAATGATTGTTTCTTAGCGTCTTTCTGCCTTAGCGGTAAACTATAAATATATGAAAAGACTTATACTATTTTGTTTTGTGTTAACAACCATGCTATCCAAAGCAAAAGCTCAACAAGCACCCGTTAAAATTAACGGCGTACCGCAGCTTTTATATTGGGAAAACACACCCAACAGTGTTTCGCTAAAGGCGGGAGTGTTGGAAATAGAAGCTGGAGCAAAAACCGACATGTTTCGTGACCCTAACGTGACTTACAACACCGATAACGCACCTAAACTGATGTTTGTGCCAAACAAAAATTTTGTGCTAACAGCCACTATAGAGCACAGTTTTGTAAACAAATGGGACGCCGGAGCCTTGGTGCTCAAAGCTGATAGCCTAAACTGGATAAAGTTCTGTTTCGAAAGGGATTACTTGGGTTATAGAAGGATAGTTTCGGTGGTAACCAAAGACGTTTCTGACGACGCCAATGCTCAAAGCCTAAACGAAAACTTTGCTCATTTTAAGATAGCCAAAGCCGACAATGCAATCACGCTTTATGTTTCTACTGACGGTAAAAAGTGGCTATTAATCAGACACTTACAATTCAATACCGATAAAGAAATAAAAGTCGGTTTCATGGCACAGTCACCTCTGGGACAACGCTGCAAAGTAAAGTTTTCGAACATAAAATACGAGGCCAAAAAAATCAAGGATCCTTATACAGGGAATTGATATGTTATTCAAAACGGATATAATACTGTAACCCGAATTTCTGCTGAAAAAATTGTATTTTGCGTTAGCTCGGTTCAAAAAATAACGGAATAATATTTTAATTCATTTAATTTAGTGTCTTCTATTTAGTTACTGAATTTAAACTTTAGGATTCTAAAAATTGAATTCACAATGTTTAGAATACCGATAAACTCAATGAATTTAAGGCTTTGATGATCAAACACGATCCAAAGGGTAAATTCAGAAATGATTTTATAGACACCAACCTGTTTGGTTAAAAAAGGCCTTGATATAAAATATTGGGTTAATTTCAACAAAAAAAATATTCGTTTATGAAAGGAAAAATAGTAAAAAAGGAGTCAACAGAAACCAAAAAATCGAAGCTTCAGAATCGATACCAAAAACTTCTGAAAGATATCGACAAAAAGAAAAAGCAGCACCAAAACCTTACCGAAGGCTTACGAATAGCTGTTCCGCGGGTAATATCTGAACTACAACCGCTGGCCAAAGAAGAAGCCGACTGGCACATTAAGAGGCTTGTGAGGTTAGATGAAATTGTGGATGAAATAGTGATTTCGAAAGCAAAGAAAGATATGTTTGTTGATTATATTGTGGAAGAAGCCGAAACCTTTTTGTCAAACTCCCATCCTGAAAACGAAGACCTCCAACGGATTTTTAAGAAATATACTGGCGATTCTTTCGATGGTGATGAGCTAGAAATGCCATTTGATTCTGACGAAGAAAATCAATTTTTTACAGAAGATTTTTTTGAGCGTGTTTTTGAAGAAAACCCATTTGCAACCAAGGCAAATACCAAATCAGCAAAAAAGAAAAAACCATCTAAAAGAGAAATACAAGAAGCTGAAGAACAAAAAATACTGGCATTGGATGCAAAGGCCATATATTTTAGGCTTATAAAAAAATATCATCCCGACCGTCAGCAGGACATTGAAAAACAAAATGAATATACCGAAATATCAAAACTCGTAACCAAGGCTTACAAAGAAAATGATTTTATGGCTTTGCTAAGATTGCAAGTGCAATACATCGACGAAAACGAGAATGATGCTCACGCATTGGCCGACGACATGATCGAACGCTACAACAAAATATTAAAGGCTCAGCTAGAAGAACTCAACACCACCATTGCGGTAGAAATAATGAACTCCAGAGGCATGGTGAACGACTTTTTTGATGAGAATTATGCCTTTTCAGAAAAACTCTTTCTAAAAACTAAAAAAGGCATTGAGCAAAACATTGAACTCATCAAGGCCAACATTGAAGAGTCTCACAAACAAAAGAAGGGCTGGTTTAAACAATGGCTAAAAGAGCTTCAAGACCTTAGAGAAATGGCCGCTTTTAATTTCTTATTTTCGGGGTTTAGATAATCGGTGTAGCTATATTCAAAATTATCAATAGATCAATATGGAAAACTATCATTCACACTTTTAGTTACGACGGTTTAAACGTTATTTTAAAATGTGCTCAAAGAATATTTTACTTGTTTTTGTCGTTTTCTTAAAAGCATTTAGATTATTTTTGACCAATTCATTAAAACATTCCGATGATTGTCGGGAAGGCATTAACCTTTCAAAGCGTATTTGA
>CAMCYZ010000052.1 GCA_945885545.1 Spirosoma fluviale | reverse complement strand
AAATTATTCAAACTGAACCCAAAGAATATACATACTAAGAACCTAAGCCTCCAATGGATAACGAATTATTAGAAAAGATTGCTTGAGTATCATTTTTACCACAAATACACGAATGGAATTCAGAAATTATTCGTGAATTCGTGGCATTGTTTTTTTAAGCCAAATGAAGCAACCAAACCAAAAGCCAAATGAGAACAAAACTTATAAGAAGCGAAATATTGACCATCGTACCCGCAATTCTCGAATCAAAGCCAAACTCATCTGAAAAAGGCAAAATGGTCATGCCCAATGGGAGAATCACCAATACGATTAAAACACTTTGCATAAGCGACGGCGGTATCAAGAAATAAATTCCTGTCACACAAATCCCACCAAGCAAATACCTCAAAAACAAGACTTTACTGATGTATTTCATCTGAGATTTATTCAGTTCAAAACTTAAATAAATGCCCATCAACAACAGCACCAAAGGCTTATTCGCTTTTGCCAAAATACCTAAAAAATCAAAGGCCATATCTTGCAATGGAATACTGAAAATATTAATCGTTAACCCGATAACCATACCTGTAACTGGAGGCAACGTAAAAACCCGAAGCAACAGTTTAAAAACAGGAAATTTACCGTCGCTTTTCTTTGCAAAATATGAACCCGCAGGATACACACCTCCAAAAGTCATAATGGTATTGCCAATATCAAACATGACAGCATAAACCAAGGCTTCTGTTCCCCAAATACCTTCTATCAAGGGAAATCCAAACAGGCCTACATTCAGCCCACCTGCACCCATAGTAAGCACTCCCCTCAACTTGGTTTCGAGGTCCCTAAAAAAATAAAAAGCAGCAGAAATCATAATGACTCCCATGCCAATGCACAAAAATGGTAATAAGAAAAGTGAAGGCTCCAACTTAACTTTTGAGGCAGAAATAATCATCAAAGCCGGAAAAGTGGTGTGCATCAGAAACTTAGATAGCACTTTACCTTCTTTTTCAGAAATAAAATTATACTTTTTTATCAGAAAGCCCATCAGAATTAAGGCCAACGTAATGATAAAAGTGGCGTTTGCTTGAGCCATTTAAAATATTTTTTTGCAAAGATAAAATCTATAAACTAGAATAGTACAATTATGTCAAGTCAGGATAAATATTTAGAAAATAAATACCACTTTTATGCTTATTCCATTTATCTAGCCATTTTTAGCGATACTTTGAAGTCTTATTTTTGCAACATTCACAATATCGCCTATTGCGGTGTAATCCAACCTTTTAAGCGTTTTTGAACGTATTTTTCAAGATATCCGCTCGCCCGAATTCATAGCAACAGAAACCTTTAAATAAAACTCAACCTTGGAAGCAGCTTGTGTCAAAGCCTTTAGGTCAGACTAAATTACCTTCCTATACCTTAGAAATGGCCTAAAAAAGGGGTAAATCTATCTGCAAATCCACGTTAAAATCTGAATAAAAAGTTCTTTCTTTGAACCTCAAACCACACTAACTTAATCGGAGAAATGCATCCCTGTTTTAAAATTTGCTAAAGAAAAAATAAAGTAATCAGCGTCATTTAGGACTTGAGATTTACAAATGCATTTAACAAATTATTATATTGGCCAAAATTTAAGATATGAAACAACAAATCGCTCACTTGGCATTATTAGTCGAAGATTATGACGCTGCCATTGAATTTTACACCAAAAAATTACATTTCGATTTGATAGAAGACACCGAACTAAGTAAAACAAAAAGGTGGGTTTTGGTGGCACCAAAAGGCTCCAAAGAATGCAAGTTGCTTTTGGCAAAAGCAGTAGGAGACCAACAAAAAGCCATTGGAAATCAATCAGGTGGAAGAGTTTTCTTGTTTTTACATACAGACAATTTTGAGAGAGATTATGCAAATTTGTTGCTTCAAAATATTAAAATTTTCAGAGAACCAAGTATGGAAGAATACGGTAAAGTTTGTGTCTTTGAAGATCTTTATGGAAACTTATGGGATTTGATTGAGAAAAAATCATAAAAAAAGGAATGCGATTTAGTTCACATTCCCATTTATTGATATTTTAGAATAATATTTTAATCCTTCAACTCACCCTCCCATTTAGCCACCACGGCTGTTGCAACGGCATTTCCAGCGACAGAGGTTGCCGAGCGACCCATATCCAAAAGCCAATCCACCGCCAACACCAAGCTTATGCCCTCCTGAGGTAGCCCAAACATGGTAAGCGTACCAGCTATAACCACCAACGATGCCCTCGGAACACCTGCTATACCCTTGCTAGTCAATAATAAAGTCAACAACATGGTAACTTGCTGACCGAGTGTTAATTCAATACCATAAATTTGAGCTATAAAACCAGTTGCAAAAGTCATGTACATCATGGAGCCGTCAAGGTTGAAGGAATAACCCAAAGGCAAAACAAAACTGATAATTCGTTCTGAAATACCGAATTTCTTCAACTGCTCAATCTGCATAGGCATAGAAGCCTCAGAACTAGCGGTGCTGAAAGAAAGAAAAAGTGCGTCTTTGACATACCGAAGGAGTTTCCAATAATCGATTTTCATAAAAAGACAAATTCCCCATAACACCACAAATATGAAAAAAGCCAAAGTGGCGAAAAAGCAAACAATCAAATACAAATATCCTCCCAGAACACCCAAACCTTTGGAAGCAATAACCGCCGCCACAGACCCAAAAACTGCATAAGGTGCAAATATCATCACATAACCCACAATCTTAAACATTACCTCAGATACGGCATCCAAGGCCTTTGTTACCATTTTGCCTTTATCACCTATAGCTGCTAAAGCCACTCCAAAAAACAGCGAGAATACCACTATCTGAAGAACTTCATTAGTAGCCAAAGCCTCAAAAATGCTTTTCGGAAATACATGCGTTATGAAATTTTCAAGGGTCATTTTCTTGGCCTCCACACCGGTGTCGGTTCCGGTTTCAGGCAAATCCAATGACATTACCTTTCCGGGTTTCATGATATTTACAGCCACAAGACCAGCAACCAAAGACAAAATTGTTGCGAAATAAAAATAACCCAATGTCTTCAAACCAATACGACCCACTACCTTGAAATCACCTAATTTGGCAATACCAACGGTCAAAATGGAAAACACCAAAGGCCCCAATATCATTTGTATTAGACGAAGAAATATCTTTGAGAGCAATTGCAGGTAAGAACTCCATTCTTTTACGCCATTATTGGCCTCTACTTGTTCAGCTGTAAGTAAACTGACATCTTTTATACCAAACTGACCCAAATCAAAGTGGTTGTGAATAAAAAAACCGACAATGATACCTAGCGTCATGCCGATGAAAATTTTCCAAGTAATGTTTAGTTTCATTCGTTTTAGGGTTAATCCTTATGTTTGTTGATCAAAAATAAAAAATAGGTCAATTCCTGCGATTTAGAAATTTAACTGATCCAAATTTCCACAAAAATAACAATTTCTTCCTCATTGGTTCACAATTATAGATTTAATCCGTTTTAAGACAAAAAAACAATTTTAAACTTTCTGTGACTTTTATCTGTTAATTTTGCAATATGATAACAGTGAGAGAAAAGCCAGTAACACATTGGTTGCCAATAACTAAAAAAGAAGTAGAAATGAGAGGTTGGGATGAAATAGACGTCATCCTTATCTCAGGCGATGCCTATGTAGACCACCCTTCATTCGGAACGGCTGTTATCGGCAGAATTATTGAAAGTGAGGGATTTAGAGTAGCCATCATTCCACAACCCAACTGGAAAGACGACCTTCGTGACTTCAAAAAACTGGGTAAGCCCAAATACTTTTTCGGAGTAACGGCCGGCTGTATGGATTCTATGGTTAACCATTATACTGCCAACAAACGCCGCCGCTCCAACGACAGTTACACACCCGGCGGAGAAGCAGGTTTCAGGCCTGACTACGCCACCACGGTATATAGCAAGATATTAAAAGAAATTTACCCCGATGTGCCTGTTTTGATAGGCGGCATAGAGGCTTCGCTCAGAAGAGTTACCCATTACGACTATTGGGAAGATAAACTTTTGCCTTCTATTCTGGTTGATTCTGAGGCAGATATGCTAGTTTACGGCATGGGTGAGCAGCCACTGCGTGACCTTTTGCGATTGGTCAAAAAAGGAGTGCCGCTGAATAGTATAAAGGATGTCAATCAAATTGCATTCTTGGAGGAAGGCTTGGAAGAGGTCGAAACCTGTAATGACTGGGAAACGGTTGAATTAGCTAGCCATGAAGTTTGTTTAGAGGATAAAATCAAATATGCTTCTAACTTCAAGATTGTTGAAGTAGAATCTAACAAATGGCAAGCCAATAGGATTGTACAGAAAGTAGGAAATAAAACGCTAGTTATCAATCCGCCGTACAAAACCATGGACGAGGCAGAAATGGACAAATCGTTTGATTTGCCCTATACCCGCATGCCGCATCCGAAATACGCCAAGCGTGGCACTATTCCGGCCTATGAAATGATAAAATTTTCCATCAACATGCACCGTGGGTGCTTTGGCGGCTGCAGTTTTTGTACCATTTCGGCTCACCAAGGCAAGTTTATAGCGTCGCGTTCGGAGGAATCAATCATGAAAGAAGTGGACGCCTTGACCCAACATCCCGAGTTTAAGGGTTACATTTCTGACCTGGGAGGACCTTCGGCTAACATGTACCGCATGAAAGGCAAAGACGAATCCATTTGTAATCGTTGCCAAGCTCCGAGCTGTATCCACCCCGTAATATGCTCAAATCTAGACACTTCGCACAAGCCACTTACCAAACTTTACCAAAAAGTAGACGCACATCCTGAAATCAAAAAGGCATTTGTGGGGTCGGGTGTAAGGTACGATTTGTTGGTAGACGACTTCAATAAAAACAATCAAGACGGCAACCACGACGAATACATGGAGCAGTTGGTCACTCGTCATGTATCGGGTAGACTGAAAGTAGCTCCAGAGCATACTTCGGACGCAACGCTTAGGGTTATGCGTAAGCCAGGCTTTAAATATTTCAGAAAATTCAAAGACAAATACGACAAAATTCAGGAAAAACATGGACTGAAACAACCATTGATTCCTTATTTCATCAGTTCGCACCCGGGCTGTGAAGAAGCCGACATGGCCAACTTGGCTGCGGAAACCAAGGATTTGGGTTTTAAATTAGAGCAAGTGCAAGACTTCACCCCTACTCCTATGACCGTGGCCGAGGTGATTTACTACACAGGTGTGCATCCATACACCTTGCAACCGATACATACCGCCAAAACCAAAGAAGAAAAACTAACACAGAACAAATATTTCTTTTGGTACAAACCTGAAGTGAAAGGCTGGATAAAAAATCGCTTACTCAAACTTGGACATAAAGACCTGGCAGCAAAACTTTTGAGTCCGATAAAACCACAAAATCAGGAGATCAAAAAAGTGGAAGAAGTTCAGAAAAAATCGACCACGGTAATGTCAGAAAAGCCAAATTACAATTCTAAAAAACCAATAGAAACAAAAACTCAAGAGGGTGTTTTCGACAAGAAAAAGCCATTGAAAAAGAAGAAAGGTTGGGCGTAAAATGATATAATATTTTTGAAAGTTTAAAATTAATATCTAATTTGATAATAAATTCAAAAAAATGGAAGCTATTGAATTAGGTCTTGAAATAGGAAAATTACCTCAAAATTTACAAAGTGAGGTCTTGGCATTCATAGAATTCTTAAAAACCAAGCAAGAGAATTTATCCAAGAAAAAACAACGAGAATTTGGTATTGGGAAAGGGAAAATAAAGATAAGCGAGGACTTCGATGCCCCTTTGGAAGACTTCAAAGACTACATGTGAACATGGATTTATTGATAGATACACACACATTACTTTGGTTTTACGCCGGTGATTCAAAACTCGACCAAAAGACAAAAAACGTAATACTCGATACTGAAAATACCATTTATTTAAGTATCGCCACTCTTTGGGAAATTGCCATTAAAGTAAACATTGGAAAATTAGATTTCAAAGGTGATATAATTGAGTTTTTCGCTTTTGTGGAAAGAAATGATTTTACTATTTTGCCCATTTTATTTCAAAATCTAATTGTTCTTAGTAACCTACCATTTCATCATAAAGACCCGTTTGATAGAATAATAATCACACAAGCCATCACAGAAAACCTCATAATCGGCTCTGACGATGCCATATTCAAAGAATACAATATTAAGCTGTACTAATTGAATTTAAATTCAATAGAAAATACGGAAATGAATGGCTTAGTCTTATTTTTACAACATGATTGGAGTTTTTGATTCGGGCATTGGCGGCCTTACGCTACTCAAAGAAATGAGGCACACGCTGCCTCACGAAAATTTCCTTTATTATGCAGACACCGAAAACGTACCTTATTCTTACAAAAGCACTGAACAAATCAAAGAATATGTAGAAAAAGCAGTGATATTCCTGAGGAATGAGGGTTGTAAAGCAATAGTGTTGGCCTGCAATACGGCAACCAATGTGACGATAGAATATCTGAGAGAAAAATACGATTTCCCGATAATTGCTATTCAACCCGCAGTGAAAGTGGCCTTTGACAATAATTCTGAAAACAAAAGAATTCTTGCCTGTGCTACTCCCGTTACACTAAAAGCCGATAGGTTCGAAAAACTCATCAATTCACTAGACATCAACCACTTGGTAGATAGACTTCAACTCCCAAGTTTGGTAGAATTTGCTGAAAATGAGCAATTTGATAGCCCAGAAGTATTGAAATACCTGAAAAAAGAATTCTCAAAATTTAATTTAGAAAATTATAAATACGTAGTATTGGGTTGCACGCATTTTACTTATTTCGAAAAACTAATTCAAGAAAACTTCCCAACTTTACAACCCGTTGATGGAAACGAAGGTACGGCTCGCCACCTCAAAAACACTTTGGCAAGCCTAAATCTTATATCTCATGAAAAAGGTTCTGTAAGGTTTGCTGAATCAGGAAAATATGTAAAAGACGAAACTCGTTTTTTGAGATACCTCAACCGAGAATCTTAAAACAACAATCCCGCTATCGTAGCCGACATATAGCTCGCCAAAGTTCCGGCAATCAAAGCTCTCACTGCCACTTTTGTTAAATCTTCTCTTCTGGAAGGTTCCAAAGCCGAAATTCCTCCAATTTGTATACCCAATGACCCGAAGTTGGCAAAGCCACAAAGTGCGAAACTTACAATAGCAATGGTTTTGGGCGATAAAGCTCCTGCCTCCATCATTCCTTTAAGATTGAGATAAGCCACAAATTCATTTGCAGCCAATTTAGTACCCATCAACGATCCGGCCTGCACAATTTCAGCTGATGGTACGCCCATTGCCCAAGCAAAACCTGCAAAAATATAACCCAAAATAAGATCCAGACTTAGCGTGGGTAAAGATACCAAGCCGCCAATTTTGCCAAGCAAAAAGTTTATCAAAGCTATCAATGCAAGAAATCCTATCAACATGGCCAATACATTCAAACCCACTTTTAGGCCGTCGGAACAACCTGCTGAAACGGCATCTATAAAATTGGAGTGTTCTTTTTTTACTTTTAAAGAAATTTCACCTTTGGTTTCTGATTCTTCGGTCTCAGGAAACATAATTTTGGAAATGGCTAATGCACCCGGAGCTGCCATGATGCTGGCTGCTATGAGATATTCGGCTTTTACTCCAAACTGTATGTATGTGGCCATCACTCCTCCGGCTATACAAGCATAACTTCCCGCCATTGAGGCCGTTAGCTCTGAATTCGTCATGCCTTTCAAATAGGGTTTTATCATGATTTGTGCCTCTACTTGCCCTACAAAAGTACTTGCGATATTTGAAAGAGCCTCCGCCCCGCTGATGTTCATGATTTTTTTCATGCCTATCGCAAGCCATTTCACCACAAACTGAATAATGCCGAAATAGTAAAAAATATTTACCAAAACAGCCACAAAAATGATAGTTGGAATAATCTTGAAAAAGAAAATAAAACCACCACCGCCAAATGCCTTAGCCACCAAGTCGTTTTGAGCCAATGGGCCAAAAACAAACATGGCTCCATCATTTGAAAAATCTATGATACGGGTCACCCATCTTCCCAAAGTAGAGAAAAGCTCTTTTCCTAGAGTGGTTTTCAAAATAAACAATCCCAACAAAAGCTGAAGAAACAATCCCACACCAACCGTGCGATAATTGATGGCTTTGCGATTATTTGAAAGCAAAAATGCTACTGCTAGAATAAGTACAACTCCGAGGAGGCCGATGAGGTTTTGCATAGGTTATTTTTATATTGAATTGAAGTTTTTTTTTAATTCCCAAAAGACGATGTATTTCGAATTCTTTCAATAATTGTAGTTTCTATTCAGCAAATTCTAAATTATAAAGACAATTTTAACCAAAAAATCATCTTTCAGAATCATTTTTCTCTATAAAATCATCCTTAGTCTTGCAAATGATAAAATTAAAACTGAAACAGAGTTAAACTAACCACAATTTCTGACCAAAAAGAATGTTTTTTATTCCAATAATTTCATCCAAATCATCCCAAAAAATAAAATAATCTTGAAAACTAAATTTTTTCCTTTCCGCCAACGTAGCGTTTTGCAATTTATCAGACCAGTTTACAGGAATCATCACAACTCTTTCATCACTAAGGCATACTGATATAAATTCTCCTTTTACACTTACCTTTTGAATGGTAGGCAGTTGTCCTAATTTAACACTATTTACGTTTTTTTTTGTAGTTGGCTGAAGCGTTGACCTCTTTGCAAATGTATTCATAACTCTCTTTTAATTTTATTCCATTATCCTGTAAAACAATCGAAATCCTTTTAATTTCTACTTTAGAAAACCCTTTATTATCTGCCAATTCAGATTCTTCATTTTCAAAAATCCAAAACTTACAAATCTTCTTTTTTCCATCAAAAACATGTACATGAAACGGTTCTTTAAAAATATCATATCATTACCATAAAAAAACGTAAGCCTAGAGCCGTAAAAAAAGTTGGCATCGATTTATTTATTTTTTTCACCAAACTTAAGAATATAATCACTCAAAACAAAATATGCATTTCCCTTTTCCTACTCCTCCCAAGCCCAATCAATTTTGTGCTTCATATCTTTGATGCTCATGCTATTGGCTTTGAAATAGGTTCTAATTTGGTCAACTTTATCGTATTCTTGTTTGGCTTTGTGGTCACGATAGAGTTCCAACATTCCTTGTATAACGGCTTCGTCGTTGGTTGGTTTTTCTTCCTCTAATCCCAAAATATTTTCTATGAAATCAACAAACTTAGTCTTAAGATTATCAAAAGTATCCTGACCAATTGCCGCTGACTGAAGCTGATTCATGTAGATCATATTTACGTACTTAAGCAACGTAAAGAGCTGAGCAATAGCCACGGCAGTGTTTAAGTCATCGTTCAAAGCTTCATAAAAACCCTCAAGTGATTTCTCAATTTCAGCCTTCTTTTTTTCATCAATAGCGACCTCATCGTTTGCCACAAATTCAAGATTTTTAGAAACCCTCAAACCATTTATCAATCTTCTGTAGCCTTTCTGGGCGGCCTTGAGAGCGTCATTAGAAAAATCTAAAGTGGAACGATACTGCGACTGCAACATAAAGAATCGAACCGTCATAGGACTGAAGGCTTGCTCTAAAAGTGGGTGATTGCCAGTGATTAACTCCGACGGCAAAAAACTATTGCCCAGTGACTTAGACATTTTCTGGCCATTCACTGTCAGCATATTAGAGTGCATCCAGTATTTTACTGGTTCTACCCCTGTCAAGCCAGTTCCTTGGGCTATTTCGCATTCGTGGTGTGGAAACTTTAAGTCCATACCACCGCCGTGAATGTCAAATTGCTTACCCAAATATTTGGCACTCATACAAGTACACTCCAAGTGCCAACCGGGAAATCCCATTCCCCATGGGCTAGGCCATTGCATAATATGCTCTGGAGCAGCCTTTTTCCAAATCGCAAAATCGAGCGGATTACGTTTTTCGGCTTGACCGTCCAATTCACGGGTTTCGTTGAGTAAATCCTTCAAAATTCTTCCCGAAAGCTTTCCGTAATTATTCCCTGCCTCGTTGTATTTATTGATATCAAAATACACCGAGCCGTTTGCTTCATAAGCCAATCCTTTGTTTATCAAATCTTTGACAGCCTCTATCTGCTCCACCATGTGGCCAGTGGCCGACGGCTCAATACTTGGCGGAAGAAAGTTAAACAACTTCAAAACATCATGAAAGTCATTGGTGTAGCGTTGTACAATCTCCATCGGCTCCAACTGCTCTAACTTGGCCATTTTACCAATCTTGTCCTCGCCTTCGTCGCCATCTCCCACCAAATGCCCCACATCTGTAATATTCCTGATGTATCGTACTTTATAGCCAATATGAATCAAATACCTGTAAAGCACATCAAAAGTCATAAAAGTCCGAACATTTCCGAGGTGCACAAAGTTGTAAACAGTGGGCCCGCAAACATACATACCCACATGATTGGGAACAATAGATTCGAAAACCTCCTTTTGTCTGGACAGCGAGTTATATATTTTGAGCGTTTGCATTTATAGTTTTGTAAGTATTAAGCACAAAAATAATTCTATTCGGTTGATATTTTTCTTTTTTTTATGGAAGTATCGTCCGAAAAACAATTTTAGTCCGTATTTATTAGCAAATTTGCAAATTGCCAAAGAAAAGTATTAATGAAAAACAAAAAGATTCTGACAGTTGTTCTTATTCTGACTTCTATAGGTTCTTTTGGGCAAAAAGATTCAATACAAAAAATCTTCCGAAATAAAAGCATCATAGTTTTGCCTGTGGTTTTTCGGCTACCCGAAACCCGTTGGGGTGGAGGAATTGCAGGTGCAGCGAGTTTTTCATTTGCAAAAGACTCTCTTGGTTCTAAACCATCGCAAATAACATTCGGGACAACATTTACTCAGAATAAGCAGATTTTGGTATTTTTTCCCTTCAAAATCTTCACGCATAACGATAAATATTACTTTTTCTCAGAAAATGGCTGGTATAGATTCAACTACCTGTATTCAGGCATTGGCGAAAATAGGGTTCCAGACGAAAAATATGACACTGACTACTTCAGAGTAAGGCTTTTGGCCGCCAAGCAGGTTCGAAAATCAACTTATGTCGGACTTAGGCTCAATTTCGAGGACTATAAAGTCACTGCCACCTTACCCGGAGGCGAGCTAGAAACTGGAAAAATTAACGGAAGTAATCAATCAAGAACTCTTGGCCTAGGCTTCTCCATATTGAAAGATACCAGAGATGACGTTTTTTATCCTAGAAAGGGTTTTTTTGGAGAATTCTTTGTGGTTCCTTCATCAAAAATCTTTGGTGCAAACAGAGAATTTACGAAAATTAGCCTTGACATTGCACATTACAACAACATGGGTCCGAAGACAGTCTTTGCTAAACAATTGTTCTCACAGCTCAATATTGGCGATGTGCCATTCAACCAATTGGCATATTTGGGCGGACAACAAAGAATGCGTGGCATATACGAAGGTTATTTTAGAGATAAAAACGCCATGATTTTACAGACCGAAATCAGACAAGAAGTCTGGAAGATGTTTGGAGTAGCTGGCTTTGGTTCTGCCGCATTTTTAGGAAATGAAAATGACCTTTTGAGATTCAAATATCCGAAATTCACTTATGGCCTCGGACTAAGAATTGCAACAAAAAACCATCTGAACTTAAGACTTGATTACGCACTTTCACCCTACGCTTCAGGCAGTTTTTATGCTACTGTGGGTGAGGCTTTTTGAAGAGAATGTTGATTAAATGCACAGATAAAGGCAAATTAATTGCCGTAAATCCTACTTATTTTCATAAATTGCATTTAAAATTTAACCTTTCTCAAATCATGAAGAATATTCTTTTTTTAGCATTCACTTTCATTATATTATCCTGCTCCCCAACTCGCAAATTTCAGGAAGCAGCAAAAAGCTGGGAGCCAGAAATACAGAAACTCGAAGCCAAAGACAAAGTCGAAAAAGACCCGGAAAATGGAATACTGTATATTGGAAGCTCGAGTATAAGACTCTGGAAAAACATAGACAAAGATATGGCCCCCTATCCCGCCATTCAACGCGGCTACGGCGGTGCCAAATTTACCGACCTCTTGGTGTATGCCAAACGCATAGTTTATCCTCACCAGTTCAGGGCTTTAGTGGTTTTTGTAGCCAATGATATCACAGGAGGAAAAGACGATAAAACTCCAAGACAAGTGTTAGGCATGTTTAAATCACTAGAAAAAATCGTTAGAAAAAAATATAAAAATCAGCCTATCTATTTCATTGCAATAACACCTAACAAGTCTCGCTGGAAAGTTTGGCCACAAGCACGTGAAGCAAATGCATTGATTCAGGCCTATTGCAAGACAAAAAATAACTTACAATTTATAGAAACAGAAGCCCAATACTTAGGTGCAGATGGTTTGCCGATAGATGAGTATTTCATCAGCGACAAACTCCACCAAACCCAAAAAGGCTACGACGTGTGGGCATCCATAATTAAAAATAAACTAAACGAGACACTGAAATAAATGAAGAAATCATTCGGTATTTTTATATTGACCTTATTTTGTTTGGGCCAGCTTTTGGCACAAAAAACTAACGCCTACAAAATATTGGTCGGAACCTACACCCAAAAGACTTCCAAAGGGGTGTATTATGTTTCTATTGATAAAAAAACGCTTTTGTCAACTATTATTAGTCACTCTGATAAAATAGACAACCCATCGTTTTTAGATATATCAAAAGACAGAAAACATATTTACACCGTCTGCGAAACCGATGGCGGAAGTGTACAGGCCCTAAGCTTCAATCAATCTACTGGAGAGTTCAAACATTCGAATATCGTAAACTCGGGCGGAGCACATCCTTGCCACATAACATTGGATAAAACTGGCAAATGGATTTTTACAGGAAACTACACCGGAGGAAGTTTGGGCGTTTTGCCTGTAAAAACTGATGGGACTGCCGGCCAACCAACGCAAATTATTCAACACTACGGTACAGGCCCAAACAAAAACCGCCAAGAAAAACCCCACGTACATTCGGTAAATATTTCGCCAGATAACAAAAATCTTTTTGTGGTTGATCTAGGAATTGACGAAGTAGTAAACTATACTTTTGATGCCAAAACAGGGAAACTCAAAGAAGCCCAAAGAATAAAATTAACCGCTGGCTCTGGCCCAAGGCATTTTACTTTTCACCCCAGTTTGCCGTACGCCTATGTTATTCAAGAACTTACAGGAAAAGTAACTTTGTTTTCATACAAAAATGGTCTTCTCAAAACACTTGAAGAAGTCAGTACACTTCCAGCAGGATTTAAAGATAACAATGCCTGTGCTGATATCCACATTTCGCCCGATGGGAAATTCCTATACGGCTCCAATCGCTTCTACGACACCATTGTGACCTTTTCTATAAATCCAAAAACAGGTAAATTGAAGCAATTAAGTCAAACCCCAGTTGGAGGAAAAGTACCAAGAAATTTCGCCATTTCGCCAGACGGCAAATACGTGTTTGTAGCAAACCAAAACACCGACAACATCGTGATTTTCGAAAGAAATGCCTCTACGGGCCTTTTATTAAAAACAGGAAAAGAAATAAATATTTCGATGCCTGTTTGTATTAAATTTATTTGACTATTTCCACGGAAATATCGAAATCTACATTAATAATTTGAAGTTTAAAACCTGATTTAGGGCTAAACACGAGAGTCAAGGTGACTATTGAAAATAGTTTTTAGCATTTTTGTATATTGGAGTGTTTTTGAAAGAAAGTTTAAAATTATATGCAGAACATTTGTATTGTATTTGACATCGGAAAAACCAATAAAAAAATATTGGCCTTTAATGAAACTTTTGAGGTGGTATATGAAAAACAAACTTCATTTCCTGAAATTCTCGATGACGATGGCGATGCATGCGACGACTTGCTTTCTTTAACCCATTGGCTCAAATCAGAATTTGAATTAGTAAAAAATAATCCCGAGTTTAGTATTAAGGGACTAAATTTTTCGGGCTACGGAGCAAGTTTGGTTCATCTTGACCACCAAGGCAAACCCATAGCTCCACTGTACAACTACCTCAAGGCTTTTCCGAAAGAACTCAAAAAGACTTTTGAAGAAAAATACGGCCCATTAGCCCCATTTTTTAGCGATACAGCCTCTCCAGACTTGGGTATGCTCAATTCAGGCATGCAATTGTACTGGCTGAAATATAAAAAAACAGAGGTTTTCAAAAATACCAAATACAGCCTTCATTTTCCGCAATATTTGAGCTTCGTTTTCAGTCAAATACCACAATCGGAGTTTACAAGCGTGGGCTGCCACACCGCCATGTGGGACTTTACCCAGCAAGCCTACCACCATTGGCTCACAAATGAACACCTTGAATCAGGACTTTTGCAATCGGTATCTGCCAAACAGGCCGTAGTTAAAGATGGAATACCCATAGGCCCGGGTATACATGATAGCTCGTCGGCATTGGTTCCATACTTAAAGACCATCAAAGAGCCCTTTGTACTTATCTCTACAGGCACTTGGTGTATAAGCATAAATCCTTTCAATGAAGAACCCTTGACTCAAAGAGAACTAGAAAGCGATTGTCTAAACTTCCTAAGTTATGAAGGTAAAACCGTAAGGGCCTCTCGTTTATTTTCTGGCAACGAGCACGAACGACAGATCAAACATCTTTCTCGCTATTTTGAAGTTGATCCTGAATATTATAAAAAAGTAAAGTTTGATTATAAAATCATTCAAGTCTTAAGAAAAAACCACCCACAGGCCACTCCAGACAAAACGGACCTAGGCCAATTACGTGAATGCCCGTTCGTGGAGCGAAATCTCAACCAATTCAAAAGTTTCGATCAAGCTTATCACCAATTTATTATGGACTTGGTAGCCCAACAAGTGGCTTCCACAAAATTGGTATTTGGGAAATCCATACCCAAGAAAATTTTTATTGATGGAGGATTCTCAAAAAACCCGATTTTTATGAATTTACTTTCTGAGGCCTTTTTCAACTCAGAAATTTATGCCTCGGAAGTTGCCCAAGCCTCAGCTTTAGGAGCGGCTTTGGTTATCTCAGAGTATTGGTCAGACAAAATTTTTGATGATTCTAAATTAAAATTGAGTAGATTTTTCTAAGAAATAGCCCGAGCATTTAGGTTTTTTTGACGATTCAATTAGAACACTATTTGATATTTCAATTAATGTAAGTACATTGGTCTTGTGGAAATTGCAACCTATTACAATTCTACTCCGTATCTATTGATCTATTATGAATCCAATTCCAGAGTCTGAAAAGCTCAGAATCTTACTTGAAGGATGCCTAAAAGCAGACGGTAGAAGTCAATAATTGCTATATAAGCAGTACTTTGGATCTGTGAAGAGTATATGTTTGCGTTATTCGAAGTCCAAAGATGAAGCACTAGAGGTTCTGAATGATGCATTCTTAAAAATTTTCTAGGAATCTAAAAACACAGGCTCCAAGAAAAAAAATGCAACCAAAATGAATTGTCTTTCGTATTTATTTTAAAAAATTCTAAAAACAATAATTATTGAACTATGGAAATGAACAAACAATCAAGAGGACAGTTTCTAAAAACTTTGGGCCTTTCGTCTAAAGCCTTAATGGCGTTTTATTGTATCGGGGCTGTATCTGCGTGTAGTACCGAAGAAAACTCTGTAACACCAACCAATCCTAATAACGGAAACACAAGCAATACATCAACCGGATTAACAGGAACTACAACTGGGGCATCAATAGATTACACCATTGACTTAAAAAACGCCAGCTACTCTAAACTAGCTACGGTTGGTGAATTTGTAATCATTGGAGACACCCTCGTAGCTAATGCCAACGGAATCTACATTGCAGTTTCTAAGGCCTGCACGCACCAAGGAACTACCCTTTCGTTTCGCAAAGCAGAAGGAGACCTCTGGTGTAGCAGTCATAGGTCTGAGTTTAAAACCGATGGTACTGTGAAAAAAGCTCCCGCCACAGATGCCCTTAAAACTTTCAAAACTACATTTGATGGTACAGCCAATACTTTAAAAGTAAGCTGAAGATAATTTATAAATATTAGGTATACATTTGATACATTAACATATCATAATCATGTTTAAATATTTCTTTTACACAGTTTTATTGGTTGCCTCTTTGGCATCACATGCACAAAATACAACTGCAGATAGCCTACTATTGGCCCTAACTAGCGATGAAAGTTCCGCTAAAGAAAGTCTGTTGCCAAACAGAATGCTTATTACACAGCGAATGCTTTGGGGTGAACACGGTTTGTATAGAAAGGTAGGTATTGCTCCCAAGGTATTAACATCCGAAACCCGTGAGCATGAATTAAAAATAAGACGTACCATGTTCAGAATACACCAAGCTGTTGGCTTGGCTACGGCGGCCGGTATGTTGGCTCAAGGTATTGTTGGTTCAAGGCTTTACAAACCTGGTAACTATAAAGACAAACTCAAGAACACCCATGAAGGAATTGGCACAGGCATAAACATCGGCTACATCACCACCGCATTGATGAGTTTTGCTGCACCTCCGCCCATGGTAAATCGAAAGAAATTCGACAATATTAAGCTGCATAAAATATTATCGTATGTGCATCTTTCGGGTATGATTGCTACCAATGTTTTAGGCCAACAAATAAACGGCAGCTCTAACCCAGCCAAAATGAAAAAATGGCACCGAACCGCTGCTTTTGCTACTTTTGGGACTTATACAGCCGCTATAGCTACTATAAAGTTTGAGTTCTAAGCTTCGTTTACATCTTTTTTTGTGCTAAAAGACATAAATATATTTACTTATTAAATCAAAAAACAGTGAAAAAAATAGTCCTATTCCTGAGCTTAATTCTCATTTCTTTGGTCTCCAAAGCCCAAGAAAAAAAGAAAATTGAAGCCGATAAAAAGACATCTTATATGCAATATGCCATGAAGCATCCTATGCACAAATGGGACGCAAAATCTACTGCAAACAAGTGCTTAATAGTCTATAACGACAAAACCTCCGCCATAGAGGCAGTTGCAGTTTTAGTACCCGTCAAATCATTTGATAGTGGCAATTCCAACCGTGATTCCCATGCCTTGGAAGTACTAGAAGCTCTGAAATTTCCAAATGTAACTTTTTCAGCCAGCGATATTCAGGAGGCCAATAACCAGCTGACTATCAAAGGAAACCTAACCTTTCATGGCGTAACAAAGCCTGTAGAGTTGAAAGCTAAGAAAACTGCATCAGGTAACATTCTAAAAATTGAGGGCAAGTTTGATATCAATATGAAAGACTACGGAATAGAACCTCCCGGCCTATTGGGTGTAAGAGCAGACGAAAAAATCAACTTGAGCTTTAATATGGTATTTAATCTGTAATGGTTTATTCCATCACTTTGGGTACCATTATATAATCATCATTTTTCTGAGGGGCATTTACAAGCCCCTCTTTTTTTGTCAGTTCGTTATTGGCAATGTCTTCCCTAAAAACATTGACGCCTTGATGCATGTGCATGAGCGGCTCCACATCGCTAGTATCAAGCTCATTAAGCTGATTCATCCAGTCCAATATCTTGGCAAAATCGCCCGACATCTGCTGCTCTTCTTCTGGCTTAAGTTCTAGCCTAGCCAAATGAGCAATTTTACGTATAGTTTCTAAGTCAATTTCCATTTTTATAAGCGTCTAGCTCGTTTTGAATAACCCCATAAACCCGTATTTTGAGTTCTTCTATATTTTCTTTGGAATAACTAGCAGTCTCTATCGGCTCATGTACAATCACTTTCGGTATCCCCCAAAATATAGTTTTATCTGGCATTATTTCATGTAAATTTAAGAAAGTTATCGGAACAATCGGAACTTTAGAACCCATTGCCAACAAAAAAGCTCCATCTTTGAAGGGCTGATGCATTTTAGGGATTTCTTGGCTAAGAATTCCCCCTTCCGGCATTATGAATAGACTGCGACCAGCATCCAAGGCTTTCTTTGACCGCATCATAGATTTCGAACGACTGTTTTTGTCGCCTCTATCCACTTGAATATGCAACTTGGCAAACATATAACCCAACAAAGGAATGTTCTTTACCGAACTTTTGCCCATGTAAGAGAAATAATTACGAACTACTTTCATTCCTACCGCCACATCAAGATAAGAGAAATGATTGGCCACAAATACGTAATTTTTACTGCAATCAGGCTTGAATTTGTGTTCAATTTGAACGGGCATTCCCACTATTACGAAAAAAATGTCTGCCCAAATATTGGTAAGTTTTGTACCGTATCTGTTGAGACTTTTTATTCTTATACAAGCAAAAATAAACGGAAAAAGACCTAAGTAAATAACTATCAACCACAGAATGCACCAAAAATTGAAAAAATACGCACAAATACCAATATGCTTTTTTTGCATATTAATCCTCCTTTACATGGGTGTGTAACTTCACGGGCTTTTTCGAACTTGTACGCATTTTAATATTGAGCATTTCTACCAAGAATGAAAACGCCATTGCAAAATAAATGTAACCCTTCGGTACATGCACGTGAAAGGCTTCTGCCACTAACAGAGTACCAATCATTACTAGAAAAGACAAAGCTAGAATTTTAACTGTTGGATGTTTATCTACAAACTCTCCGACATTTTTAGCAAAAAGTAACATGGCTAAAGTTGATAAAATTACTGAGACAGCCATAACCGATATAATTTGAGTCATACCTATAGCTGTTATTATAGAGTCTACAGAGAAAATTATATTGATAATCGAAATATCAAAAATCGCCTTTGCCAAACTAGCGGTAACCTTCTTAGAATTACCTAAATCGTCTTCCTTGCCTTCTAATTTATGGTGAATTTCTGAGGTAGATTTATACAATAAAAACAAACCTCCACCGAGCAAAATAAAATCCTTCCCGGTCATACCTTCATCTATAGGTAATCCCAAATCTGAAAGGTTAAAAAGTTCTTTTTCCAAACCTAAAATAAAACCTAATAAAAACAATAAGCCTATACGGATAAACATGGCCGATATTAAACCAATATTCCTTGCTTTAGATTGCTCTTCAGCCGGTAGTTTTCCCGAAATTATAGAGATAAATATAATATTGTCAACTCCCAATATTATCTCTAAAATGGTAAGCGTAAACACACTAGTTAGTGCCGCAGTGGTTAATAGTTCTTGCATTGTTGTTCAGTGAGTAATTTTTCACAAAATTACCAAATTTTCAATATCTATTCTACCACTCGTACATTTTTAATACCTTTTAGCAAAATTTTGCGACATCAACTCTATTTCGGCAGCACTCAATTTGGTTGAACTAATAGCCAATCGATACTTAAAAGTAATGCTTTCACCTTTGGTGATGGTTTTATTGGTCTCTTTTGCTCCATTCGTGAATGCCTTTTCTCCCAATGGATTGACACTGAACAAACCATAACCTCTTGAATGCCAATAAGAAGGATAATTAATATTGGTTGGGTGGTCTATTATGGTGACCGAAATATCCTCTTTCTCAATATTTCCTTGCAAAGTCACCCACTCCGAGCGTTTGCTCCAGGTGTCTTCACCTTTTACTCCTTGTGCGTTGAGATAATTACCCGATACGCCTTCGTTGTTCATCATAGGTACTTTTGTAGCCAAGCCAGCTGCATCAGTAAAAACTTCAGGTTTATTGCTCGGCAATTCCAATTCCCTGGCTAATCTAATTGCAAAGAGCCCGTCTTTCACATCCTTAAATACCACTTTATCTACTACTGCTTTCAGCGTCGTAATTCTATCTACAATGTTTGATGTTCTGTTTCCTTCAAACACGAATCTTGTAGTTTCTTCAAGCATTTTATTACCGTTTTTGTCTAACCAATCAGCAGTTACTACCAATTCCCCCGTCTTTTTACCAGATTTAATCTTTGTTATGCCTGTATGAACAATCGTTCCGAAAGTACGTGGGTCTTTCGCTTTTTCAACTTCAATGGAGTTGTTCCAAAAATCATGACCATTGGCCGACTCATAGTTGAGCCATACGCCTACATGATGAGGATGGTCCACACGCTCATTTTTGCGGGGATCCAACGGCCAACCTCTGGTAATTATAGTCCCTTTTGGACTCAAAACTGGATAAAGAACAGCTTTCTTGAGCACATCTTTGCCGGGATAGAAATAATTAGTAAACAAACTACCGCCTATTTTTACTTCTACTTTTTTATCAGCGGGTAAAGACGTAATTTTTACTGGCTTTTGAGCCAAGGCAACTACAGATAACAAACAAAAAACTATTGCATATTTTTTCATAAAACTTGGGTTGAAATGTTCTTCAAATTTACTCCTTTTAAATACAAAAAAAGCGACCCTAAGACCGCTTTTTTTGATACTTTTATTGCTAATCAACTGAAAATTACTTGATGTTAAAACTTGTTTGACCAATTCTGAAGCCATCGGCGTACAACTCAATTTTGTAGGCACCTTTTTCATAGTTGGCTCCTCGGTTATATATGTAC
>CAMCYZ010000051.1 GCA_945885545.1 Spirosoma fluviale | reverse complement strand
AATACCAGCACCTAGGACAGCTACCTTCTTTATCGATTTTTTCATATATCCTGAATTATTATTTAAAGGTCAAATAAAACAATACTATTTTAAGAAAACAAAAAATAGTATGCAAGCATAACAATTACAAATCTATTACTTCCAGAATTATTATGCAAGCATACTATTAAAAAAATAATATTCTGCGTGTCTATGGAACGAAAAACAGATAATGATGATTATATTTGCAGCCTTGTTGCATGTATCAAAAATACTTTAATGCTTAAAAGAATTAGAAAACATTCGCATCTACTTCACAAAACTGGGATGACCCTATCGTTTTTGTGCTTGATACATTGTTTGTCCATGCCATTTATTATCACACTTTTACCTATTGTTGCCGAGGGTTTTTTAAATCACACCCTTGAAATAATGTTGGTTGCAGGAGGCATAGTGTTGGCAATTTTATTATTAATCAAAGATTACAAAGTTCACCGCAAAAGTTCTCCATTGCTATTACTAATCTGTGCAGGTTTATTACAATATATTGGGCTTTTTGTGGTTAATGAATCACAGGAGTCATTTTACGTAATAGGAGGTTCGGTTTTATTGGCCATAGCCTACCTCACCAACTGGAATATGCACCAAAAAACATGTTCGAACCATGAACATTGACATCTGTCAAATTTATATTTATTTATCAGTTTTTGTACTTAAACATATATAATTGATAGTTTTTCAATAAAAACGATGTCTGTAAAGATAATTGAAAAATAAATTATAAATTTGCATATTGATTTTTTAAAAGTATAACCCAAAAGCTTCGATGGCCGGATTTTTTAGTTTCCTTACTAGCGATATTGCTATAGATTTAGGTACTGCCAATACCTTAATTATATATAAAGACCAGATAGTGGTAGACGAGCCGTCGATCATCGCTTTGGACAAGGTATCTGGCAAAGTGCTTGCTATTGGTCACAAAGCCATGCAAATGCACGAAAAAACCAACGAAAACATTAAAACCATCAGACCTCTTAAAGACGGAGTGATAGCTGACTTTACAGCTGCCGAGCTTATGATCAGAGGTTTGATTAAAATGATAAATACAGGACGAAATTTGTTTTTCTCTCCGTCGCACCGTATGGTTATTTGTATTCCTTCTGGTATAACCGAAGTAGAAAAAAGAGCCGTTAAGGACTCCGCTGAACACGCAGGTGCCAAAGAAGTTTACATGGTACACGAACCTATAGCCGCAGCAAT
This sequence comes from Spirosoma fluviale, assembly GCA_945885545.1. Taxonomy (GTDB): domain Bacteria; phylum Bacteroidota; class Bacteroidia; order Cytophagales; family Spirosomataceae; genus Leadbetterella; species Leadbetterella lacustris. The sequence goes on along the minus strand of CAMCYZ010000051.1, from coordinate 19,411 downwards.
AGGTATCGGCATTGACATCGAGCAGCCAAACGGATCAATGATTGTGGATATCGGTGGTGGTACAACAGAGATTGCTGTTATAGCACTTTCAGGTATTGTATGTGAGTCTTCCGTACGAATTGCTGGTGATTTGTTTACAAGGGACATTGTTGACTACATGCGTAGAGAGCACAATTTGCTTATCGGCGAGCGTTCGGCTGAGTTTGTTAAGATACAAGTGGGTTCTGCATTGCCAGACCTTGAGAATCCACCTGCTGATATTGAGATCAGAGGACGCGACTTGATGACCGGAATACCAAAAGAAATAAAAATAACTTACAGTGAAATTGCTTATGCTTTGGATAAATCAATTTCGAAAATTGAGGAAGCCATCATGAGAGCACTAGAAATGTCTCCTCCAGAGCTTTCTGCGGATATTTATGAAAACGGTATCTACCTTACTGGTGGTGGTGCATTGCTTCATGGTCTTGACAAGAGATTGGAACTTAAAACTAAACTACCTATTCACGTTGCTGATGATCCCTTAAAGGCTGTTGTGAGGGGTACAGGTGAAATACTGAAAAATCTTGATAAATATCTGGCGGTTTTGGTTCAGTAATTTTCTTTTTTAAAAAATATTTTATTAGGGTATCCATTCATAAATAATTTGGATACCTTTTTTTTAAATATAACGATTCATGTCTCAACTATTCGGAATATTATATAGAATTAGGCATTTTTTCATGTTTCTGTTTTTACAGATAGCATGCTTTTACTTAATTTCGAAAAACAGTGTTTATTGGGACGTCACTTTCTTTAATACCACCAATACTGCGGTGGCCAAATCACTTAAGGTTTCTCAAAATATAAGGGAGTTTATGAATCTGGGCAAAGTGAATGATCAGCTAGCAGCAGAAAACAAAAACCTAAGAGAAGAACTTTCGAAATCTCACGAATTGGTGGCCTTGAAAGAAATTGGATACAAACCCGATTCTATGATGGCCGGTAGGTTTAATTTTTTGGTGGCGAAAGTAATCAGCAGCACCGAGAACCTCACTGACAACTATATTACCTTAGACAAAGGCACCAAAGACGGTATAAAACCAGGCATGGGAGTTATTTGTCCGCAAGGAATAGTTGGACAAGTAATGTCTTGCAATGAAAACTTCTCGCGTGTGTCTTCAATACTTCATTCCAATTTTCAAGTTTCTTCCGAAATTCTAAGCAAAAAACTAAGAAAAGAAGAATTAACTGCACTTGGTATCGGTAAATGGGGTGGCACTAACCCTCGAATCATTGAACTCACCACGGTAGATAGATTTAAGCCTGTTAGCAAAGGCGATAGTGTGGTCACCTCCATGCAGAACTCCATATTTCCGCCGAAAATCATGATAGGCAGAATCAGCAAAATTTCGGCATCGCCAAGCGAGGCTTTTTTTGATATAAACGTAAGGCTTACTACTGATTTCTCAAGTTTGGTTTACGTATATGTGGTAAACAACAAACTAATGGATAAGCAGAGTCAAGTAGAAGCAAAACCAGTTAATTAAGTGAATAGTCAATCGTTATTTAAAATTATAGGCACCATAGCATTGTACTTGTTTCTGCAGGTATTTATAGTACGCAATTTGGTATTTTTTGAGGTAGCATTTTGTTTTGTATATGTCTCAATTATATTATTTTTACCAAGTAATACCCCCGTTTCTGTTGTACTTTTAATCGCTTTTCTTGCTGGATTGTCCGTAGATTTATTCTACAATACAGCGGGCTTGCATGCTTCCGCAAGTTTACTTTTGGCTTTTTTAAGAAATTATATTATCAAAGTGCTATTCCCAACCAAAGGTTTGGACACCGAGCTTCTTATTTCGTTAGAAGGGATGGGCATGGAAAGGTTCATCAGATATATCATAATTCTTACCTTCATTCATCACTTTTATTTGTTTTTCCTTGAAGCAGGCTCGCTCAAATATTTCCTAAATACATCGCTTAAGGTAGTTGCAAGTGTTCTGTTTACCTCGGTTGTAACATTTCTACTTCATGTATATTTCAAAAGTCTTCAAAATTCTTAATAAATGCAGTTTTTACGGTTTGGTGTGTGCTTGATGGTATTGGGTTTGTTGGCAAACTGTAATAAAAACGAAAAAAAACAGGACCAACAGAAGCCGTTCGAGAAAATTCTGACGGAGCAAGAAATTAAAAAAATCAAGAAAGAAATCAATGCGGTCTATAAAACACAACTTATTTCGGCTTTGATAAACAAAAAAGTTAAGGCTGGATTTAATGGAAGTATATTGGTAGCACAGAAAGGAGTAGTTTTATATGAAAATGCTTTTGGCTTCTCTAAAGATACTATTCCAAACACCAAGGACTCCAAATTTCAACTTGCTTCACTATCCAAAACTTTCACGGCGGTGGCTGTCATGAAAATGGTACAAGAAGGACAAATAGGACTCGATAACACCGTTAAAGATTACTTTCCAAATTTTCCTTACGATGGCGTGAGTATAAGAAGCTTGCTTTCTCATAGGTCAGGCCTACCGTATTATCAATACGAGTTTGACCTGAAAGTTAGAACTGAAAAGATATATCCGAGCAACCAACAAATTATGGATTGGTTTGCGGCGGCAGTTCCCACTCCAAAACCCTTAAATCAGCCAGATCATTTTTTCTCCTATAACAACACCAACTATGCTGTACTTGCTGCATTAGTTGAAAAAGTTTCAGGCAAGTCATTTGATGATTACCTCAAAGAAAAATTACTTCTGCCAGCGGGTATGACCAACACGTTTACGGGTGTTTCGAAAAATCCGTTGCTCAATGTCAATAAAACGATAGGACACCAAAATGGAAGAAAACTAGAAAAGGATTTCTATGACGATATAATGGGTGACAAGGGCATTTATTCTACCACAGGAGACCTGCTAAAATGGTACAATGTCTTGAAATCAGAGAGTATTCTTAGCAAAGAAAACCTGCGAGAAATGTACACACCTAGGAGTTTTGAACATCCTGGATTAAGAAATTATGGTTATGGTTTTAGGCTATGGGTCAACGAATTGCAACAAACAGAATACATATATCACACAGGTTGGTGGAAAGGCTATAATACTATCATGTTTTTTGATTTGAGAGAAGATTTTGTAGTAATTTTGTTGAGCAATAAGTACAACAGAGACGTTTATAACGTTAAAGAAATCGTGAACGTATTACACGGAAGAGAAAAACAAAGTACTTTAGAAGAAAACATTTTAGATCAATAAAGATTAACCAAATCAATGAAAAAGTATGTCATTTTGCTTGCAGTAGTATTTATAACTGCCTGTAAATCCAAAACTGCCCAAGAGTACGGCAAGATTACTGATAATCCAGAGTTTATACACGATGCCTACGAAAAACTTACCGACGTAATCATCCATGACATTTTTTCGCCCCCGGTTTCTTCCAGAATATATGCCTACGCAACTATAGCAGGCTACGAAGCATTGATACCAGGTAGTTCAAACTACCAAACTACAGCAGGACAATTAAACGGCTTAACGGAATTTCCAAAACCAGAGACAGGAAAAGAATATTGTCATTCATTAGCTAGCGTAAAAGCCATAATGACCATTGCCCGTACTTTAACTTTTACGGTCACAAAATACGACGATTTCGAAAAAGAGACTTATCAGAAATTCAAAGATGCAGGTGTTCCGTCAGATGTTTACAACAGATCCATGGTATTTGGAGAAGAGATTGCAAAGCATGTTTTGGCATATTCAAAAAAAGATAATTACCTACAAACTAGAGGCTTAAGATATTCGGTAAAATCAACGGGCGACAAATGGGTACCCACACCTCCACAATATGCCGATGCCATGGAGCCTTACTGGCCAACCATCAGGACATTGGTAATTGATTCAGCCGGTCAATTTCAGCCGGCCCCAGTTATTCCATTCTCAAAAGACCCAAACAGTGCTTTTAGAAAAGAATTAAAGGCCGTTTACGAAACCGTGAACAATCTTACGCAAAAGCAAAAAGACATTGCTTGGTTCTGGGACGACAACGCCTTTGTGATGAACGTGCAAGGCCATGTAATGTTTGCCAACAAAAAAATGACGCCCGCCGGTCACTGGATGGCGATTACACGCACCGCAAGTCAACAAACCAACAAGAACATTTATGAGGCTCAGGATGCCTATCTTAGAGTTTCGATTTCATTATTTGATGCCTTCATAGCCTGTTGGTATGAAAAATATAGAACCGAAAAAATAAGACCTGAAACAGTAATTAATGCCGACATGGACCCTAAATGGATGCCGTTCTTACAAACGCCTCCTTTTCCAGAGTACACCTCAGGACATAGTACAATATCAGCGGCATCTGCCGAAGCACTAACCGCTTGTTTTGGCGACAATGTGGCTTTTACAGATTCTACCGAATTTAAATACGACCACGGGGTTAGAAAATTTACTTCCTTTAGAGAAGCCGCACAAGAATCATCCATAAGCAGGGTTTACGGAGGGATTCACTATTTATCGGGCTGTGATGAAGGCAACAAAGCTGGCACAAAGCTAGGCCAGTATATAGCAGGCAAACTAAAAACCAAGAAATAACCAATCAAATATAGAGCCCTGCAAATGGGCTTTTATTTTTTAAAAAAACAAGAATGATTTATATTATTGTTCGTCAGTTCATCCGATTTGTTTTACGATTTTTTATAAAGAAAATTGAAATTAATGGATTGGACAATTTACCTAAAACGGGAGCAGTTATGCTTACTGGCTTTCATCCAAACTCTTTCCTTGACGCACTTGTCATAAATTGTACAGTGGACAGGCCAATATGGTCTCTGGCACGTGGAGATGCTTTCAAAAAACCATTGGCTCGTAAAATTCTTTCTAAATTCTTTATGATGCCCATCTACAGAATATCTGAAGGAAAAGAGTATTTGGATAAAAATGACGAAACATTTGAGCGTTGTTCGGAGATTTTTAAGAACAAAAGTCAAGTACTGATTTTCAGCGAGGGACTTTGCACCAATCAAACCGAGCTGCTGCCCTTAAAAAAAGGTACAAGTAGATTGGCGATGCAAACTTGGATGTCAGGCACAGAAATGGTAATAGTGCCTGTGGCTGTTAACTATTCTGACTATGCCAAAGTTGGTAAAAACATCAGGCTAAACTTTGGCCCTGCCATAAAACAAACAGACTTTGAGGAATTGGCGATGGACGGAAAAGCAATTAAAACTTTTAACGAAAAACTCACTGCAGCTCTAAACCAATTGATTACTCGAAACTTCGTCAAACCTACTTTTGGAAGTTCATGGTTTTTTTACCTAACCTATGTTTTACACTATCCCGTGCATCTGTTATTAAGCACATTTGTAAAATCAAAAACCAAAGGCACCGTTTTTTATGATTCTATTTACTTGGGATTATTGCTCGTTGCCCTACCTATATATTGGCTGCTGTGTTATTTTATTTTGACAAACATATTCTAAAGAAAACTTTTGAGCGAAACTTCTAAAAAAGGCATTTTGTATATGTTGGGAGCGGCTTTTTGCTTCTCCGTATCTGGTGCATGTACCAAGGTGTTGGGCAAACGCATCAGCTCTGTAGAATTGGTGTTTTTTCGAAATATCATCGGGGTTCTTTTTGTACTTTTCACTATTTACAAACGTCCCTTGGTTCAGGTGGGTGGCAAGTTAAGCCTTTTGATTTTTAGAGGAGTGATTGGAACATTGGCACTCTATACTTTCTTTTTTAGTATCACAAAAATCGGCCTGGCAGAAGCCATTACTTACCAACAATCCTACCCTATTATTCTGGCTTTGTTGGGTGGGTATTTCCTCAAAGAAAAACTAGATCTTAAAAACTGGTTGGCGGTATTTGTCGGCTTTGCAGGTATTTGTTGCATATTTTTGCCACAGTTTAAAATTGACATCACTTCTATCAAATACCACACTTTTGGCCTCGCAAATGCCATAATGACCGCACTTGCCTACATGAGTATCAAGCAATTAAGTGGTTATTATGACTCCCGCTCTATTGTCTTATCCTTTATGTTTTCGGGTATAATATTGCCCATAGTATCCATGATTTTAGGGCATTACATTTATATAGACTCCTTGGCATTTTTGTTCGGAAGTTTCAATTGGCCAATGGGCATAGAATGGGTCTGGATTATTACGCTCGCATTATCTGCCTTGGTAGGTCAGATTCTCTTGACAAAGGCATTTACTTATGGCAATACCGGAGAGGTTTCGGCTATTGGTTATAGCAATATTGTGTTTTCTATAATTTTTGGCGTTATACTTGGCGATCCCTTTCCGAATACCCTCAGCCTTTTGGGTATTTTACTTATTATAGCTTGTGGTGTTTATATTTCTTTTAGAAAAAATGCAGTAAAAACTGTAGAATAGTTGTGGTTCGAGTTTTGAGATTCTTCCAGCAACCAAACCCACCAAAAAAAGAGATTACGATATTCAGTAACAGTTTTAAAAGCAGTAAACTACATTTTATCCTAAAAAATGCATTAGCAAATCGGTTACAATTCGATGTTCCATTTTCTTCTATTAGTTAAAAAAATAACCTCATCAATTGCTATCCTAGCGGTTAAATTTAACCTGAAACTAAATTTTCTCCAAAACCTCTCTAGAAAATTCACCTTTGGAATCTCCAGTGTTCAGTGTAGAAGCAGGTTCAAAGAGCATAATTTCCACCTCATTATCCGCCACAGGTCTGTGCTCTACACCTCTTGGAACTATTATAAATTCATTAGGTAAAATTTCTACGGTTTTGTCTCTAAATTCCATTTTGAGTATACCCCTAATTACCAAAAACATCTCGTCTTCAATATCGTGTTTGTGCCAAACAAATTCGCCCAATAATTTTACCAATTTGATGTGCTGACCGTTGAGCTCTCCAACAATCCTCGGATACCAATAGTCATTGAAAAGCGAGAGTTTTTCTGTAATATTTACTTTCTTTGTATTCATGAACTCCCTATTTCTCAGTTTTTTGAACATTGATTTCCCTCAACTTCAAAAGCAAGGTTCGCTGTCTTTTTGGATTAAAATTGTCGTCGCTGATAACGTAAAGAATTCTGTGCCCATCTTCATCTTTTGCCCAAGTCATGCCCTCCATGTTGTCAGGTTTCAAGGCTTTATTTCGACCTAAAAACTCATTTTTTATGCTAAAATCAAAGATTTGCTGCTTCGACAGAAGATTTCCTTCAATAGGTATTGTTGCCACAAATAGCTTCATAGAAACGAAAAACCCATCAAAACAGCGTTCCATTACCAACAGTTTGTCGGTGTCATAAGACAATATTTCTGTGATGCCATTGCCAAGACTGCCATTTATGATATGGTCGGTTTTCAGGCAACTTTTTGACTCAAATGGATAATAAAATACTTTGCTTTTCGAAAAATCATAATTGTTTTTGGTGGAATCAAAAGGGGTTTGAAAAAAAGAAATATTACCTCTAGAACTTGACTCGAAAGTAAACCAAAGGCGGTTACGATCATCAAAACACAAACTTTCTATACCCCGATTATCAGAGGTAAGCGAGTCGTTAGACATAGAGAACATCACCAAATTTATAGGCATACTTTTCTCATTTATGTAGCCAACACCGGTGGAATCATCTCTCTCGAAGGTATAAAACATCTTTTTTGTGAATTTATCAAACCGAATAGATTCGGCATTATCCACGCCAAAAAATCTGAAAGCTGACGAAACCTGAGATAAACTATCTATTTCAAAAATGTAAGAGTTTTGGTTCGTTTTTGAATTAAATGCCCTGTCAGAAACACCCAGCAGGGAATTATTGTATAATTCAATCCCAGATATTCCTCCAAATTTTACTTCTACGGGTAAAGCTGAAACCACTTCAGAGCTTAAGGTAAAAGAGGAATCCACTTTTATGAGTTCAAAGGTTTTGGTTGTTTGAGCAAAGGTTGATAAAGATATGACTATCCACAAAATCAACGTATTACTAAGAAAATTGAGTTTTGGATTTAAAAATTGGACGCAAAAAACACAGATATCTATATCATCGATTTTTCCATAAATTTCCTGAAAATCTGTGAAAATCTGTGTTTTTTTCAATATCTGTGTCATCTATGTTCCATTATATTTAGGAGGCAAAATAGGATTGAAAAGTTACTTCAACAACACTACAGAAGGATCAAAAGCATATCGACCGAATTCTTTGCCATAAACCGCCAAGCCGCCGCCATTGTCCACACTCAGTTTTATGCTTAGTTTTCCTGTTATTTCTAGTGCTTTTATTTGAGCTTTGGTCAAAGGTATTTTTACCATATAGCCATAACTTCCAGCTTCCGACAACTTCCTGTTTTGAAGCTGATTATGCCAGCTCAATATGCCGCGGTGGTCGGCAGGGTCGTCTTCTAAAGTTACAGTTTTTACCAAAGTACCATTCACGAAAACTTTCAAATTCGAGGCAAACTTCTTCTCATCGGTCATCGGATACGAATTCTGGTTCTGACTTGGCTCGGCTTTGGCTCCCAACATGTAATCGTTATTTTTGATTTCTGAACCTTCGCGGTCTTTGAAAAACAACTCCTTCGCACCCAATTCCATCAACAAATAACCCGATTTCGCCCCAGAAGATTTTCCTTCGAACGTATAAGTAAAACTACCGTTGCCCGCACCATTTACTTTTTTACCGCCCATAATCTCCCATTTTTTCAAAGACCATTTGGCATCTGAATAGGCATTTGCTGTCTTTTCAATGATAGAAACACCTGCTGGAAGTTTTCCGTCGGTAACTACAAACGAAACAAAGTTTTTGTGATAAACCGTACCGCCTTTGCTGTCTTTGAGTGTAAACGTGAGCGTATAAACCCCGTTGGTTTCTGGCATTTTGATTTTTAGCGGATCAAAAGCTTTCTGCATCCAAGGCTCAAAGGGTAGGTTCAGTTTGCCTTCGCTTACTTTTACCGTATTTCCAATTTGGTTTACACCTTCAAGTGAATATTCTACCAAAAATACATTATCCACCATTTTTATGTCTTCCATTACCGACACAAATATTGGCACAGACACCTCTTGATTAGCTTTTACCGTATGCGTAATATCTTGACCATTAGACAAATATACCAATGAATGAAAATCTTTGTCCGTCATACCTTTTGCCAAATCCCCTAATCCCGTGAATTTCATGCTCCTGTCAAAACGCCAGTAGCCGTTCCATTCGTTGATCACATCGTGGTGCTCGGTGTATAGCCAGCCAGCCATTTTTGGGTGAACCCTGAAAGTGTTCATCATGCGGTGGTAGTCGTAGCTCCAGTCCACATCGCCGGTGCTGCCATCGTAGCCCCAAACGTTGCCGCACTCCGAGTTTATCATCGGTTGGTTGCCTTGCGTAAAGCCTTTTTCAAAATGAAAACTGCTACCCGGGTAAGTGCCTTTGTCTATTTTTTGCATATGAGCTTCCCACTCATAGCCAGGCAAATATTCGTGCCAGGAGTTAATATCGGTCTCGGTATGTCCCGCTCCACAACAGATAGAATTGTCTTCGGCCAAGCGGGTTTGATCCAACGATTTGGCCAAATAATACATTGAGGCAGCCCAGTTTTGGGTTTTTGGCAAATATTGACTCTCCATTTTTCCAGTGATTTCGTTTTTCACCTTGGTTCTTAGTCCCCAAGTTTCGTTGAAAACAATCCAAGAGAAAATGGCGGGATGATTGTAGTCACGCTTAATCATTTGTCGAAGTGTAAACTCCGACTCTTTTTGTGCTTGTGCGTCTGGCTCACCCCAAAAGTTAGGCAAGTCGGCCATTACCAAAAGACCCAGTTTATCAGCCCAATATAGTTTGCGAGGCACATCTACTTTTATATGTGTACGCAGGCCGTTGAGTCCAATGTTCTTGCAAAGTTGAATCTCGTTTTTCATAAATTCGTCCGTCGGGAAAGTGTAGAAGCCTTCGGGATGGTACGATTGGTCGAGCGTAAGTTGTAGATAGATAGGCTTGTTATTCAAGGCCACATAAGGAATATCGGTACCAGGCAGGTTGGTTACAGAGATTTTTCTCATGGCAAAATACGTTTTCACCAAATCATCTCCCCAAGTAACCTCTGTTTCGTACAAATGAGGATTTTCTAAAGTCCAAAGCTTGGCATTGGGAACATCAAATGTAAATTCAAACAATTTTTGTCCCTTTGGAACGGTAAAGCTTAGTGTTTCAGAACGATCTTTCACTTTGATTTTCAATACGTTATCTTTGGTATCACCACCCACTATTTCGCCTGAAACTTTTACTTTATTTTGGTCAATATCGGGGGTAAAATGAACGTAATCTAGAAAACTATTTCCACGTGCTTCAAGATATATCGTCTGCCAAATGCCTCTGGCGTTTCCGTAGCCTTGTTTGCCATAAAGCGTAAACTCACGCCGTTTGTCGTCTACTTGTATAACCAGTTTCTGGACTGAGCCATATTTTACAAAAGGCGTAATATCAAAAGAAAACGGCGTGTAACCACCTTGATGTTTTCCCAAAAGATTGCCATCAAACCACACGGTTGTTTCCCAATCAGAAGCTCCGACGGTGACGAATGTTTTTTTGTTTTTGAAAGATTCGGGCACAGTTATACTTTTCTGATACCAAGCAATGTCAGCCTCATCTTTTACTCCTGATAGCGGTGCTCCCCACGGAAATGGCACATTGATGGTTTTAGAAAACTTTGCCGATCCTTTTTGCCAATTTTGGGCTTCTCCTTTGCCTAGGCTATCAAATTCGAACTCCCATTTGCCATTGAGATTGACCCAATCTGCACGTTCGAAGTCAGGCCTTGGATGCTCGGGCAAGGGGATGGTTTGGGCTTTTATACCAATAGAATAGAGTAAGAATAAGGAAACTAAAAAAGATTTTTTCATATTTTATGGTTGAATATGGTTTAAATTTAGACTTAAAAACTGAAAACTGAAAGTCTATCCAAGTCGAAAGTCCCAATCCAGCGATTATTTCAGGCATTTTGTCGATTTGGACTAATAATTACGAGTATTTCCTTTAAATTGTTTTATTAAATCAAAATAAAAAATGGATCAGCGAATTATCAACCTTTTTGACGAATACACCCACAAACCCCTCAAAAGAGAGGATTTCTTAGCAAAACTTACAAAACTTGCAGGAGGAACAGCCGCAGCAATGGCCATTCTGCCCATGTTGGAGGGTAAATATGCCTTTGCCAATCAAGTATCAGAAGAAGACGAAGACCTAGCGATGGAAGACATCAGTTATACCTCGAAAAACTGCACCATGAAAGGTTATTTGGTGATGCCAAAAAACGCAAAGGGAAAGCTTGGAGCGGTTTTAGTGGTCCATGAAAACAGAGGATTAACCCCTCATATCAAGGATGTTACGAGACGCATGGCCAAAGCGGGTTTCATTGCCTTAGGTATTGATGCACTTTCGCCATTTGGAGGTACTCCCGCCAACGAAGACGAAGGCAGAGCCATGTTTCCAAAACTTGATCCAGCTCAAAATATAGAAAATATAAAAAGTGGCTTGGATTACTTGAGGGCATTGAAAAATAACAATAAAAAAACAGGTTGTATAGGTTTTTGTTGGGGAGGAGCCATCGCCAACGCCATGGCTGTGAGCGATCCATTGCTCAATGCGGCGGTACCATATTATGGCCGACAAGCCGCTACAGTAGATGTACCTAAAATCAAAGCGAAACTTATGCTCCAATATGCAGGGATGGATGAGCGAGTAAATGAAGGAATTCCGGCTTATGAAGCTGCTTTGAAAGAAAACAAAATTGATTATAAACTCTACGTCTACGAAGGAGCTCAACACGCTTTCAACAACGACTCTTCTCCCGCTCGCTATAACGCCGAAGTTGCCAAATTAGCTTGGGACAGAACCATTGGATTTTTTAAGGAGGAGTTGAAGTAAGTAGTTTTGAATTATAAGAATTCAGGTGTAGAGGAGTCTATAATAGTCTTCAATTACATTTTGATGTTCAACGATTTTGTTCATAAATAATACAAAAAGCTAATTTAATTTCGCCCCTCTGGGCTTTTATTAGGATGTTTCTTTTTTTTCTACCAAAATGTCAGCCCTCTGGGCTTTGTATGTCATCTAAAAATAAAGCTCCATAGGGTCGGCATTTTGGTAATAGTAGGCAGAATAATGATTTCATACTTATACACAGCCCTATCGCGGCGGCATTTTTTGTAAGCCCTTTTCGCAATAAGTCTTCAACTAAATTACATCCGCATATTTTTTCATTTCACCAAAACTCTTGATTTTACCCAAAATTTTCTAAATTTAGGTCAATTTCAACCATTTCCTTTATGAAGAACTTCATTCTAGCCATGCATTTGGCTTTTCTTAGCTTTTTGTTATTCTTTATTCCGAATATAAAAAAAGAAACGTTTTTGGCACCGAAAATAAGTCAACTTAAGGTTGTCCAAGACGAAAAAGCCCAAACCATATCTGTTTTTCGACTAGCAGGAACTACGCCGATTCTTACGCAGGTAGCCAAAAAAGACTTCAGACCTTACCTTCACCCCATAATGGCTCCTGACGGAAAAGGTGTCATAACCGAATATAGCCCAGGCCACCACAAACACCAAACGGGTATTTATTGGGGCTATACCCGTGTGAATGGTCGTGATTATTTTCATCATCCCGAGGGAGATTATTGGCGGAAAGTTTCTTCAAAAATCATCAAAGCAAAAGGTGCAGAGGTGAAATGGCAAACAGTTTATGACCTTTTAGATGATAAAGGAAATGCCGTGCTGAGAGAAACCCAAACCTGGACCATGCAAGAAAAAGACGGCAAATATGTGCTAAATGTGGACTGGGAGGGCGATGCCCAAACTGACGTCACGATAAGTAAATATGACTACGGTGGCTTGTTTATAAGAATGTTGTGGCGAGAAGGCATAGACGGAGAAGTGGTAAATGCAGCGAGACAAAAGAACGAAAAAGCCGAAGGCCAACGTGCCATGTGGGTAGATGCCGGTATGACCATTGCAGGCCGAAAAGATAGGGTGCATGTGGCTGTTTTTGATCACCCCGAAAACAAAGGATTTCCGCAATATTGGCGTGTGGATGGACAGCTGGGCATTGGACCCGCACGTGCCAGAACCGCCGACTGGCACATAAAAAAAGGAGAAGTGGAAGTAATTAAGCATCAGCTGATAGTGTATACAGGTCAGCTAAATGATGTCGAAATCAACAACATGTGGGGTGAATATAGTGGCCAAGGCATGACTTGGGCTCTTTGGGGAATAGCCCAAAAAGAAGGAAGAGACGCAAAGTTTTTGTCGCCTGAGGATGCCGTGACCAACATGACACTAAAAGATGGTTTCCAAGTAAACACGTGGGCATCAGAGCCGATGATAACCCAACCAATGGCTTTTTGTTGGGACGACAAAGGCCGCCTTTGGATAGCCGAAAACCGAGACTATGAGTCCAGAGGAAAGGGATTTTCGAATGCAGGCAACAGCAGAATTCTGATACTGGAAGACACCAACCACGACGGCGTGGCAGACTCTAAAAAAGTGTTTTTAGAGGGCATAGCTTTTCCGGCCGCTATGGCGGTGGGTTTTGATGGATTATATTTAGGAGCCCCACCAAACTTGCTCTTTGTACCAGACAAAAACCACGACGACCAAGCAGACATGGACGACATAGAAGTGAGACTTACAGGTTGGGGAATTCGCGACCGACACGAAACACTCAACAGTCTGCATTGGGGGCCTGATGGCTGGCTTTATGGCTGCCAAGGATTTGCTACACCATCAAAGGTCAGAAAACCAACAGGAAAAGGCCGACTTTACCGACACAAAGACCCTTTTCCGGAAGATATTTTACAGGGCGAGGGCGTGGACATCAACGGTGGCGTGTGGAGATATCACCCAACGAAAGACAAGTTTGAAGTCGTTTCACACGGTTTCAGCAATCCTTGGGGAATTGATTATGACGCTAAGGGTCAGTTGTTTATTAGTGCTTGTGTGATACCGCACATGTGGCACATTATACCGGGTGGCATCTATCACCGCCAAGGCGGACAGCATTTTAATCCTTACACTTACAGCGATATTAGAACCATAGCCGACCATAGCCATCGTTCGGCCCATGGTGGTGCGAGGGTATATCAATCAGATGCTTTTCCTGCCGAACATCAAGGCCGAATATTTATGGCCAACATCCATGAGCACGCGGTTTTATCAGATATTTTAGAAAAAAAGGGCTCTGGCTTTGTGGCCAAACATGGCGACGAACTACTAACGGCCAACAATGCCCAATGGGTAGGGTTTAGTATGGAAGTGGGGCCCGACGGCGGACTCTATGTGCTAGATTGGCACGATGCCGACATTTGCGGTCAAGAGGTGGTGAATGGTGAAACAGGGAGGGTTTTCAGAATTATGCCCAAAGAAAACAATGCCATCAATTGGGAGGGTAGATATGAGGATTTAAACAAACTTACGGACAAGCAATTGGTGGCATTGCAAACCAACACCAGTGATTGGCATTCGAGAAGAGCTCGGTTGATTTTGCAAAATAGAGCATTAAAAAATAAACTAGATGCCTCTGCTTTGGCCGATTTGAAAACTATTTTTGAATCAAATGGCAATGCAGACTATCGACTGAGGGCATTTTGGGCGTTATTTATTACCAATAATATTAACGAAGACGAACGCTACAAATCGCTTTCAGACAAAGATGAATACATAAGGGCTTGGGCAATTCAGATGCTTTGCGAAGACAGAAACGCCGAGAAAAATGCAAGAGAAAAATTTGTGAAAATGGCAAAAGAAGACCCTTCGGCTGTGGTTAGATTGTATTTGGCCTCAGCACTACAGAGAGTTGACAATGCCACAGCCTGGCAAATATCCGAAGGATTGGCAATGCATGGTGAAGATGCAGAGGACCATAATTTGCCCAAAATGATATGGTTTGGTCTGGAAGGTTTGATAAAAGAAAATCCTGCTCAGGCCATGGCCTTGGCACATAAGGCCAAGATTCCATTAATCACAAACTACATTTCTAGAAGACTCGTAGATGCCAATAACCCAGACGCTATCGTGAGTTCTTTGGCAAAAAACACAACGAACCAAGAAGAAATTTTAAAAGGAATGCGAGATGGATTGGAAGGAAGATTTGACCTAAAAGCTCCGAAAAACTGGGCTGCACTTTCTTCCAAGTTGAAAACCTCAAAGGGAGAATCTGCCACCTTGGCCAACCAGATTTCACAACGATTCGGCGATACCCAAGCCTCTGAACAACAGATGGCTACCTTGAAAAACAAAAATGCACCCATTCTCCAAAGGCAACAGGCCATTGAATCGCTTTCTCTTAGAAAACGAGAAGAATTGATAGCCGAAATTCCAAGTCTTTTGAAGGATCCTAAACTGAGATTGGAGACAATCAGAGCCATTTCGGAATATGACAAAGCGGAGTTTGGAAAACTTTTGGTAGCCAATTATAACGAATTCTCTGCTTCCGAAAAACAACAGGCCATTCAAACGCTTTCGTCAAGATCGAAATATGGCTGGGAACTTACACAGGCCATAAAATCACAAAAAATATCCAAGCGTGATGTGCCACCTTATGCTGCCAGACAACTCTTACGAGTAGTGGGAAGTGGTTTTATAGAAGTTTGGGGTCCGATTGAGCAAGAGCCTTCTTTAGAAAAATCGTATGCCAAATACCAAAGAATGATAAATGATAAAGCTTTGGCAACGGCAAATCCAATAAAAGGAGAAAAGGTATTTCAGAACGTGTGCGGCAGCTGCCATAAAATGTATGGAAAAGGCGGAAATATCGGGCCAGAGTTAACGGGGTCAAACAGAGCCAATACAGACTACATTCTATTTAATGTACTGAATCCGAGCGGAGAAATTCAGGACGATTACAAATTGGTGGTGGTGATCACACGCGATGGCCGGACATATTCTGGAAATGTGATTTCGGAAAATGATCGACAATTGACCATGCGGATTGTTGGGCAAGACAAAGTATTTATCAACAAATCAGATATTCAGTCTAGAGAGGTCATGCCAACTTCACTCATGCCAGTTGGGCTGTTTGACAACATGGAAGAGCCCGAGATTTTGGACCTAATGAAGTATCTGAAAACTATGAAAAAGAAGTAGGGTTTTAAAAGCCACGACTGCACGAATTATTGGATTCATGCAGTCGTTGCAAAATCACTTTTCCCTTTTATTTTTTAACCGAACTATGCATTTGTTGCAAAACCCACCTGCCTTTTACTTTTTCAAGAATTATGCTTTCTAGCCATTCTCTTTTCTTTATGGAATTATCTTGTAATGACCTGATAGTGGCCGTATTGTGGTAGTTTACAAAAGCTATGTTTTTGTAAAATTTAACTTTAATAAAATCAAATTGATTGGTGCGTTCGAAGGTCAATGGCCTGGCGTTCATTTTGTCCACGTAGGACTGGATTTCCTTGCGTTCCCAAACTTCACCCACTTCCAAAAGTTGAAAATCAGAATTACAATTTCTGTCAAAATACTTCATGTCTGGGTGAGTGAAAGTCTCAAAAAAGTCTGTTAGAACGCCTTTGATAGCTGCGGTTTCTTTCTCAATATTCTGAGCTTTAGAAATAGTTGTCTGTATCAGAAAAGGAATTAGAAAAAGTAAGATTTTCATAGTATTTTAGAATTTTAAAAAAATTGAAATTAAATTTTTTTATAGATAGAATAAGCGTCAAAGCAGAGTTCCTACTGAAATACGATGATAAATTAAATAAGTGTTTTTCAGTCTAAAAACAATTATACCCCCCCCTCATCCAATGTCTCTCCAACTTTCGCTTTTATAATAACCTCTACCTTAGCTTTTTGTGTTTTAAAAATCAACCACAATATCAAATAAACGACTATCAGTATAACATAGCCAGCCCAAAATTTATTTGTCAAATGATTGATAGTTTCGGCCAACAATATATTTAGAAGCACAAATGCCAAAACCAAAAAAGCGGCCATCACGATTTTAACGACAATGTCTGAAATCAACCCTTCTATTTTCTCCTGCACCTCCAACTTCTTGAGCTCAAACTTCGCCTCTATTAGCTTTATTAGGTTTTCTTTCAGCTCATCTATTTTGAAATAATCGGATATTGACGACTTTATGCTCATAATTTTCTAACGATTTAAACGGCATCCACATTTACTACCACCTGCACAGATTTAAATTTTTTTTCGGTAACCAAATTTACGATTTCTTTTTGTAGAAACGCCTTGGTGGCCCGAATATTCATTTTATCTTTTTCTAGTTTTAGCCAAACTACAAACAAATATTTGTTCCTAATCCGCTCAACCAAGGCTTTTTCCGGCCCCATCACCCTGGTTTTGCCAAGCAGATGCTCCAGAGCCTGAGCCAGTTTAGCCGCTCCCTGATGGGCCAAAGTTTGGTCAACATCTTTTACTGTAATCTCTATAATTCTAGAAAATGGCGGATAGTTATATCCTTCTCTATCAATGACTTCAGACTCATAAAAACCTTCATAGTCATTCTTTAACACAAACTGCAAGATTCTGTTTTGAGGACTACCTGTTTGTATCAATACCCTGCCTTTTTGCTCCCTCCTACCCGCTCGGCCACTTACTTGGGTAATCAACTGAAAAGCCCGCTCAGCTGCCCGAAAGTCTGGAAAGTAAATCATCTTGTCGGCATTATATATTCCTACCAAACTCACATGGTCGAAATCCAGCCCTTTGGAAACCATCTGCGTACCCACCAAAACATCCACTTCGCCTTTTTCAAACTCCCCTATGATATTCTGATAAGCATTTTTTGACCTCGTCGTGTCCAAATCCATCCGCAGAATTTTCGCTTCTGGGAATATTTCATATAAGTCTTCTTCTATTTTTTCGGTACCTACACCCATGGCCTTTACTTTGGTTGAGCCGCAGTCGGGGCATACTTTGGGTACAGATTCCTTCTGACCACAATAATGACACACCAGTGTTTTCTCAGCCAAATGATACGTGAGCGAAACTGCACATTGGTCACATTGACCTATCCAGTTGCAATCCTGGCAATTCAAATAAGGAGCATAGCCTCTTCGGTTAAGAAAAATGATGGTTTGTTGTTTGTTGATTAAGTTTTGAGACATTTCGGCCAAAAGCTCAGACGTAAACTCTTTAACAAGGGTTTTTTCTTTTCGTTCTTTTTTTATGTCCACCAACCTGATGTCGGGTAACTGGGCATCGCCATATCTCACATGAAGACTCACCAAGCCATATTTTTTATTTTTAGCTTGAAAAAAGGACTCAATAGATGGCGTGGCTGAACCAAGCAAAACCTTCGAACGCACTTTCAGAGCCAACATAATGGCCACATCACGGGCATGATAGCGGGGGGCTGGGTCAAACTGCTTGTAGGACGACTCGTGTTCTTCATCCACTATAATGAGTCCGAGATTGGTAAAAGGCAGAAAAATGGCAGACCGAACGCCTACCACAAACTGAAACTTTCCGTCTAGAATACCCCTCCAAACCTCCACACGCTCGTTGTCAGAAAACTTGGAATGATAAACACCCATGCTATCTCCAAAAACCACACGAAGTCTATTCACTATTTGAGTAGTAAGAGCAATTTCTGGCAATAAAAACAACACCTGAGAGCCAGAATCCAATACTTTTTGAATAAGATCTATATAAATTTCTGTCTTGCCCGAACCAGTAATGCCGTGAAAAAGAACAACTTCGTTTTGAGTGAAAGAGTCCATAATTTGTTCAGAAGCATTTTGTTGCGGCACCGAAAGTTGCATTTGAGCTTGTGAACCAAGGTCTTCTCCAGCAAACCTAGAAACCACAACCTCAAATTCCTCAAAAATTCCCTTATCTATCAATGTTTTTAATGAGGATTCTGAAATATCACCTGCCTTGAGCGTACTTTTCGCCAAACCCTCTTTGTTTTTATAATGTAGCTCATTAATGGGTACATGACTCAAATATTCCAACAAAACCTCCTGCTGTTTGGTACTTTTTTCAAGCTTTTCTATCAAAGCCAAGATTTCTTCAGTGCCTTCAAAAGCTCGCTTTAGACGTATTTTCTTAACAATCTTAGGCCGATATTTATCCTTGACTTCTTCAAAAAGAATAATGGCATGCTTGGCCACCAGTTCTTTTATGGTTTTGTTTATGTCTTTACTATCCAGCAAGCGTCCTACTTCGTCATAACTCAGCGATTCCTCTTTCGCCAACACTTCCATCAGTAGCGTTTCTTGTTCCGACAGCAACTCGGGATGGGCAAAATCAGGATTATATTGAATTTTGGACTGACTACTGATTTTTAAACCTGCGGGTAAAGCTATGTTCATCACCTCTCCCACGTGACACATATAGTATTCGGCCACCCACTCAAACAACCAAAGTTGCATAGCGGTTACAACTGGCTCGACATCCAACAACTCCTGCACATATTTGGCCTGATACTT
>CAMCYZ010000050.1 GCA_945885545.1 Spirosoma fluviale | reverse complement strand
TACACTATATCTATTTTGGTGCATTTTTAGTGCATTGTATTTCTAAAGGGCTGGCATCACTCCATTTTTGAGATTAGTTTTTGTTTTGTATGTATTGTAGAAAATATCATAAAACAAAATAAATTCGAAGGCAGTTTTACGACAATATTTCCACTGATTTTAGAGCTAATAGGCTGCCCGCTATTCCATATTTTATAGCTCATTTGAGCCATATTTTGAAACTAATAAATTATTTGTTACTATTCTGATTTTCAGGATATTGCAATGGTTTCGTTTGATGAATTCATTAAAAAAACATAAGCAATACACCACTTTAAGCCCGTAATACATAAGTTTAAATGGACTTTAATCCATAACCATACACCCTAGCATTCGGATTTAATTGTCATTTACTACATAACACCAAACTAATTGTCTTGACTTCGCTGCCGATTTTTGGAGAAAAAACCAAACTTGAATTATTTAGAATAACTTCTTAACCTCTTGATCGAATAAACTACAAACTTTGAAAGTTTCAAAGCGTTCAATAACGAGTTTTCTACCATTTTGAGCCATCTCTTCTGCTTTTTGAGTGTTTTTCAAAAGATCAACGATGGCTTTTGAAACCGAATCCTCAGTCAATTCAATTACAATTCCTGCCTCAGATTTTTTTATTTCATTAGAAAGCCCCGTTTCGGTAGAAACAACCACAGGAATTTGATAGACTAGAGCTTCCAAAACAGCAATAGAAAAACCCTCCGAGTATGAAGGAAGGGCAAATACCTTTGATGAAAGTAAAAGATCAGTTTTGGCCTGTCCATTTACAGTACCGATATATTTTATTGAATCCCCAAGCTTATTTGTCGAAATAAAATCCTGCACGAAATCCAACATCCCAAAGTCAGGACCTGCTATAATTAGCTGTGCGTCAGAAACTTGCTGAATTACTTTTTTGAAAGCAGGCAAAAGTAGGTCTAAACCTTTTTTTTGGTGTAAGCGACTCAAAAAAAGTACAATATTTTGTTTTTCTGGTCTATTTGGGGTAATTTCAGGCACATCTATACCATTCGGAATTATCCTAATGTTTGCGGTTTTACTTCCTAAATATTCTTGCACTTCCTCTAGTTCTCCATGATGTAGTACATGAATCATTTTGATTTTTTTGAGAAAACTCCTTTGAAAACTATAAGAAAAAAGGGCTCTTTTGAAGCGATTACCAATAAAGGTGTAAGGATGAGCACAGCCGTGAACAGTTACTATACTTTTTTGATAGAGTCCGAGTAAGTGAGCGGCCAATAGGGTAAAGTTCCAAAGTCCATGAAGGTGAATTACATCAAAACCTTGTTTGTTTTTCTTAAGAATTCGCCACAATTCAAAAGAAAAAAGCGGCAAAAAGCTTGTAAAAAAATGTGGTTCTATACTCAAAAATTGCACTCCTTCGATGTCTTTGTATCTTTTATGCCCTGGCATATCCATTGTGATGATGGTGGCTTTGTCACCGTTTTCAACTTGGAATTTGGCCAAATCAAATACAACTTTTGAGGCACCGCCGTTTTCCCAAGTGTAGGACAATATATGTACAAAATGCATAATTACGCTTGTTGATATATTTTCAGAAAACCTTTAATGATTCGTTTAGCTACCAAATCGACCTTAAATTGCTCAATTATTCCTAAAGACTTTCTCTTGATAGATTCTTTTTTTTCTGCATTTATAACGAAGTTTTTCATACATTCTTGCAGCTGATTCTGGTTGCCAGATTCAAATACGAATCCATTGCCAGCAACCAAATCATCTTTACATCCACAGGCATCCGAAACAATTACGCCAAGCCCACAAATCATGGCTTCATTAACTACTAAACCCCATGGCTCAGAATTACTAGGAAGCACCAAACAATCGGCTTTACTGAAATATTTCGGAACTGTTTGCCAATCTACCGCATCAAACTTATAGATATCTTGACATGCGTTTGCGATTTCACTTCCTATTTGATCATCCAAAATGCCATTACCCAATATAATCAAACCCCAATCTTTAGCTTCAGAAACTGAAACTTTTATATATTGAAAAGCCTTAATCAAGATTGGAATATTTTTAACTTCGATAATGCGTCCTACGAAAATAAAATTATTTACTGTCTTGATCTTTTCTGACAAAAAACCTTGTTGAATCGCACTGTGATGTATATCTTTTATTCTCTGATCATCTACAACCGCAGCTTTTTCCTCAATAAACTGATTTTCATTAGCTCCAAGTAGTATCAAGTAATCTTTTGATGTTTTGCCAAAAACTATGAAAGCATTGGCCATTTTGACAAGCATCTTCTTTAGAAATTCCTTTAAAAAAGACCTTTGATGATCGAAAGATGTGGATTCGTTAGAGATAATGATTTTTTTGCCCAAAATAAACGAAAAAACTATAGACAATGTAAGAGACAAATCACTTGCCCAGCCAGTTACATTCACTACTTCAGGTTTAAATTGATTGATAAACCTCAAAACAGCTAAAACTTTTTTAAGAGTAGGTATATTCTCTATGAAATCGTCAAAAAGTAAGTGATAATTATACGCATAATTGACCTCAGGGCTTGCCATGTCTTTCCTAGAAATATCATTCTTTGCTACCTGCAGAACACAAATTTCCATATCATCAGTCTTATTTTGCTCGAGAGCCTCAAATAAAACCGATTTATAATGTGTCCAGAGAATATTATGAATTATTAATATTTTCATCTTCTACAAAAGTAGTTTCTTCTTATGATTTTTGTTCTTCTTTTTTTAGAAAATTTGGGATTTCAAAAAAGGTACTTTCAAAAAAAAGTGGCTGAAATATGTAAAAATCTTTATAATTACTGCTTCTAGAAAAACAAAATAGGAGTTCTGCGGAAGTCTATTACAATAAATTTTGAAAACTAGGCTTAAAATATAAACCAAAATTGGAAAATGAATTATGTACAATGTAAAATATAAATCATCGAAAATTTTAAACATTTCAATGCAGCTTTAACTGATGTTTTTATGCTTCAAAACCATCAAAATGGCGAAAATTGAAACAAAAAGCAAATAAATTATAAAAGTTTTGTTTGAAACCAATGCAATTCAAAATCAAAAATCTACAGACAAATAGACCCGTTAGAAATAGAATATTGAGTTTAATTCCTTCTGTAATTAGCTCACCTCAGATTGCCCATAAACACCAACAGGTTAAACCGTCAAAAACTTCAATAGAAAGCTTTTCTGTCCACTAATGTTTGTAATTAGAAAGGATGAAAGGCACATGCATTAAACTAGTAGAAGTAAGGATTTTTTTCCCGGAAAATACAGTCAATTATAGAGTAATTGTCTGTTTTGAGAATCCTGTGGCTGATTAAAACAAAAACAACATGAATTGATTGACCTTAAAACACTTTAATTTTGGCAGACGCAACGCGGGTAATATTTTTTGCCTATCAAATACGACTTAGCCGTTAATTCCGAAAAAGAAGTAAACATCACAAAACAAGCCAAAAAATAAAGTAAACTCAAAAATGATTTTTATGACAAATTACCTTATATCTTGAGGCCTTTACAGTATTTTAAAGGTCGATTTGATTTGTATTTCAGTTAGGCATCCTGGACTGATTAAAAGGATGGATATTCCGCAATTTAGAATCGTTTTGGCATAGAATAATGTTGGACATCAACGTTTATAAAATCGGAAAAGCTAATAATAAAAAAACCGAGTTAATAAAAAAATACTTTTCATAAAAATGAAAAATTAAGCTTTAGGCTATTTGCGGACAAACCGTACCAATAAGATATACATACCGAGTCGGGTGTAATCTATAACAATACCAGCTGTAAAATTAGCCACAAAATAATAGATGAACGCATAAGCGATAAACTCTGTACCCATGCTTTCAGGATTCCTGATTTCTCGCCAAGCTATTTTTACTAAATAGAAAAACATGGTAGAGTAAAAAATAAATATAAAAATACCGTAAGAATCTAGGACCTCCACATGTGGCACATCAATATATAAAGCGTTGTAGCCATTTCCAAAAAGCACATATCTTACTTTACCTTTCTCCAAATTCTTTTCAAAACGTTCAAAAACCTTACCTACAAGCATAATTCTTGTATTTGCAGATTCATCACCTTTAACTTCAGACTTTTTACCCCGTTCGTCGCCAGTCAACGACTTAATAATGTTATTGAACCTGTAAGAAGTATAATTGGTAATAGGCGTAATGAAGTCTGAATCCTTATCTAGCGAGGAAATCCCCTTGACAATCCCCAACGATAGAGCCAATAGCACGTACCACTTCGAAAACAAGAACTTTAAGGTTAAACCTACTTGCCTAAACCCGTAATTGAAATAAAAAAACAAACTCAAAAATATAAAGGATGCCAAAATCGCAAGCATAGTTTGAGTTAAAAACAACACCACAAAAAGTAGTAAAATGGTCAATAATGGAATTATGTACCCGATCTTAAACCTTTTTTTATATTTTAAAACCAAGACACAAGCTACTAAACCATAAAATGCTCCACGGGAATTAATATGTGGGCTGCCGCCTTTGGCACCATTTTCGTCGAGTATAATGGATGCACGTTGACCGAATTGGTACAATGGATTGGTGAAAGTGAAGTATATAAGGGATACAGCCCCAAGAATGGAAAGAAAAATAACAAAATAAAAGAAGGTTTCGTTGAGCGATTCTCTCCGAAGAAAAAGCGTTCCAAAAAACAGTATGAAAATAAGAACAAAGGTCAATAATTCTCTGGTACCATCAACAGCACTATATCTGTCCCTAAGTAAAAAGTATGTTAATCCTATCAAAATGAAGATAGATAACAAAGTCATGCCCACCTTGTTGGGCATATCGAATCTGCTAAAGTCTTTAAACAGTAAGGAAAGAAAATATGGAAAAAAAAGAAGGAAAACACCAAAAAAAGTATTAGCCGGAGCGAGCTTAATGCCATCGCGAAGGAAATATATAAACGGTAAGCCTGCCAAAAACATAGCAACGGCAAAACCATCTCGGTTGGCTAAAAACTTATTAAGTAGATACTTCATCTAATAAAATTTCACAAAAATACAATGAAATATCTTGACATAGGAGTTTTGTTGTGCAAAAATGCTTTTGAAAAAAGAAAATTGTGTGGATATTAGCGTTTATTTGACTTCGATCTCGAAGTTTATATTCGCGTCATCACTGCCAGGAGTAGCAGTGCCATCTTTAGTTTTTTTACCATTGATAGGTGGCTGATGTCTCAATTGTACCTTCAAAGTACCTTCAGCAGCTAATTTTGAAGTGAACTTACCCATTAACCCTATTGGAAGTTGATTGACATCTTTGTCTGCATACGTAAAAGTTCCAATAGCGACACTCGAAGGGGTAATTACTACCAAATGCTCATCGGCTTCCTCTTTTATCTCATCCGTAATATTGAAGGCGGGCGTTTTACTTTCATCCAAAAATTCAACAGTGAGGTCATAGTTGATATTTGGTTTTAAGCTTATTTTGTCCACTTTAGGAGCCATACCACCGTCACCATCTAGGTCTTTATAAGCGAAAGACTTGGTGTCGTTTCCATTCTTAAAATTCAGTTTAATAGTGGTTATAAGTTCATTCTCATGACCTACCTCGTGATCTTTCTTACAGGCCGATATGCCCAATACAATACTCAAAATAACGATACCTAATTTTTTCATTGGTCTTAATTTATTTATTAAATGCAACTATGTTGCAAATATAATAATAATTTAGAAAATGATATTGGTTCTGATAGAAATATTTCTACCGATTTCATCTGAAAAATATCTGAAACGATTGAGATAGTCGCGATAAACGGTATTCAAAATATTTTTACATTCAAAGATTACTTTGAAAGAATCTGTTTTTTTGAATTTCAAATCTTTTGTCACCATGATATCAAACAAGTTGTAGGCATCTGGGGCAGCCATATAATCTCCATCTATCAAATTCAAAAATGAAGATTCCGCTGGATTCTGAAAAATAGAAGAAGTTGGTGTTCTATTTTGTTTAAAAACCAATCGATGATTTAGCATTACTTCGTTGATCCAAAAATCGTTTAACTTAAACGTCAGATTGGTTTCAGACCTATTGGCTGGCATAAAGATTAGTGGCTGATTTCTTTCCAAATCATCAGCCCATAATAAGGAAAGCTGATTAGAAAGCGTAAATTTTTGAAACTTAGACCATGAATTGGAAATATCAAAACCGACAAAACGTGCGTTGGTTTGGGTATATTTAAACTCGGGAAATGCCCCACGAATAGTTAAAACCGAGTTACCGGTTGGGGCTAGAAAAATATAATTTTTGAGATAATTAAAATAACCTAAAACCTCAAATTGATAAAATTTATCGGCAAAATTTATGACGACCGAATTCTCGATGACCTTTTCGCTCTTTAAATCCAATTCTCCAACCTCGTAAGCGGCAGAACCATGATGGACTCCATCACTGTACAATTCACTTACTACAGGTGGCTTCCAAGCTGTAGCAAAATTATACCCTACTTTGAGTCTATTATTAAAATTCCTACTGATGCTGAGGGTATTGGTTATACTTTGATTGGTAAATTCATCGCTTGTAACTTGAGACTGCAGTCTTTCCAAATAATAGACGTCGAGAAATCTTTTATCCCATCTGATGCCAGCCTCTAGTTCATAATCTCCTTTAACATATCTTTCAATCCAAAAAGCACCTATTGTGAAATTGGTATAATTGGGGATTAAAACATTAGACTTTTGCGGTTCCAGAATTTTCCCGGTAGATATATTGTATTGATAAAGGCCATTTAAACCAATATTACCCGCAATATTTTTAAAAAATGGTTTATGATTAAACAAAACCTCTAGTGTATTAGTATTTATTTTAAAAACCTGAGCCGTATTCCTATCTCCTCTTAATGCGTCTACTTCTGATCGAAAATTATATTGCTGACCAAAAGTAAACTGCAAATTTTGATTATTTCGGAGCTGTTGAT
Organism: Spirosoma fluviale; assembly: GCA_945885545.1. Taxonomy (GTDB): domain Bacteria; phylum Bacteroidota; class Bacteroidia; order Cytophagales; family Spirosomataceae; genus Leadbetterella; species Leadbetterella lacustris. The sequence continues at coordinate 13,764 of CAMCYZ010000050.1, read as the reverse complement.
TCAGTTTGAGCTTTAATAAACTGTGTTGAATATCTTGGTATGGTCTATTGATTTTGAAAGTAAAACTTTCTGGAGTGTAAATACCCAATGGTTTCTCGCGACCAATTGCCTGAGCCAAATCAGTAGTATTGCCGATGTGCGAACCTGAAAAAATTCCAATTTTGGAATTAAACTGGCTAAAAAAAGCATTTATATCAGTCCGCTTTCTTGAATATTTAGCACCAATGGAATAATTGAATTCTTGAGAACCTGTGTTAGCCAAATTGTAATTCGGGGTAGCCACATTGCCTCCTTTTTTAGTACTGGCTTGTAGCCTCCAATCCAAACCATTTATTTTGTGGGAACTGCTTTCCACTATTCCCGAAATACCATTTTGCCAGCCATTAGACATAGAAAAATGGTTGATCTCGGTCTTAATACTGTCCAAATGCCTTAGTTCGTTGGGTTCAATAATTATTACTCCACCAATGGCATCTGGGCCATATCTGACACTTTTGGCTCCCTTTATTATGGTGATTTGTTTGGCCAAAAATGGGTCTATTTCTGGTGCGTGCTCGTTGCCCCATTGTTGAGCCTCATGCCTAATGCCGTTATTTATGGTTAAAATTCTATTGGAGTGCATCCCATGAATAACTGGTTTACCTATTGAAGAGCCCGTTTGAATAATCGAAACTCCAGAAATAGAAGTTAATATACTGGCCAAATTTTGACCCGTCATCTTTTTGAGTTGTTCGGCATCCAGCTGCTTTTCATTTCCCGAAACACTTTCAATTCTTTTGGCCGAAATATTTATGCCATCTAAATGAATTTCTGACTCATTAAGTCTAAAGTCGTGGGTATTCTCATGAAGTAGGTTTACCTCCAGTTTCTGTGTATCGTAACCCAAAATTCTGATTTTCATTTCATATTTACCCTCACAAACATTCTCAATCCTATATTTTCCGTTTTTGTCAGAAAAAGTGGCTTTTTTCTGTACACTTATCTCTATCATAGCCCCAGCAATAGGCTCACGCGTATGCTTGTCCGTGATTTTACCCTCCACGAAGCAGCTACAATTAACTTCTTGTGCTTGAAGAAATTGAAATGATAAAACGAAAGTAAGAATTAAGAAATTCTTAAAGTAAAATCCTTTTTGCAACATGATTGCAAAAGTAACAAAAAAGCCCTGAATATCTGCTATTCAGGGCTTTTTTTGATAAGTACGAGTGATTATTGGATCTTGGCCAAATGACCGTCGTATATTTTCTTGAATTTCTCAGAAAGCGGTTTGTCATATTGCTCAGCGGCAGAAGAGAGCATTTGTAAAGTTCGCATATTTGATTGAATAAACTGCTGAATATTTCCATCACCCCATTGTCTATTTCCCGGAGTTTTGTTCTGTTCAATGAAATAATTTAATTCTTGGTCAGCTCTATTTACCATCAACTCTGCTATTTTTTTAGCTTTTTCAGGCTTTCCTATTTCGTAGTAAAATATAGGGTAATTACTCACCAATTGGTCGTAAGGCACGGTATTGTCAGGCATTAATTCAAGCGACTTATCCAAAAACTTCTCGGCTTCATCTTTTTTGCCTTCTCTAACTAACTCGTCAACCAATCTCAAAAACGCAAACCTTGCTGTAACTATGGGTACTTTTAAATACGTTTCTGAATCATAATATACGTTAGGATTATTAAGATTTCTCCAAGCCATTTTATTTGTAAGCCTGTCTTTCATAATGTCACTATTCACAAAACCATCTCTTGAACCTTCTACTTTGAAAGGCATTAATCTGTAGGCGTAACCCTCCAACTGGCAATATTCTTTCAAATTCATGTACGATGAAGGTGAAAGGGTGCCTGAGAAGTAAATTGGTCTTTTCCAGTTGTTTTGAGCAATCATATCCAACACCAAAAGATCATTTTTCAAAATATCTCTCTCTCCAAAATTCCACTCAATTCTGTCTTTTACCAAAGCCTTATATTTTTCTGGAACGAAATTAGCTCTTGCAATTTCTTCAGAATTCTGTTCCATATAAAAGTTTGGTGAAGGCAATACGCTTATCATTTCGCCAGAACTTACCTGCATTTGAATAGCTGGGTCATTCTTTTTTACCAAATTCAAATATTCCTTGAGGTTTATACCAGCCTGAATCTGCGGATTTGGATTTTTTACGAAGGGAATCTGGTCATTTATACCTTTGTAATAATTCTCACTATTCATAGAAATCGGCAAAGCTTCTGACTCGTAAGTTTTACGTTTCATTTGATCAATGTACCAGTCCGTACCCAAAAGGCTCAAATTACATACCCTTACGTCGGTTCTGAAACCTTCCACTTCTTGAACATACCATAGTGGGAAAGTATCGTTATCTCCTCCAGTAAAGAGTATGGCGTTCTTTTCACAAGAATTCAAAAGATTTTTGGCAAAATCAATTTGGTGATATCTGTCTGACCTATCGTGTCCTGGCCATGCTTCTTTAGCCATGATAACTGGCACTGCAAGACCTATAACGGTAGCAATACCTGCCTTTGTCGAAAGGTTTTTGATGAATTTCAACACAAACTCAGCCAAACCCATGACACCTATACCTATCCATATAGCGAAGAAATAAAACGAACCTACGTATATATAATCACGCTCTCGAGGCTCTACTGGTGGAGAGTTGAGGTAAATTACTAGCCCTAAACCCGTAAAAAAGAATAACAGGAACATTACAACGGCGTCTTTTCCTTTTTTGAGGTACATAAAGAAAAATCCAAGAATACCCAATATCAGAGGGAGTCCATAGTAATTTGTTCGACCTTTATTGTTGGCAAATGAAGCTGGTAGGTCTGATTTACTTTCGAAAATGTTGGTTCCTGCTACATCTGAAATATCAGATGCTCTTCCCCAGAAATTCCAGATAAAATACCTCCAATACATGTGCCCAAACTGGTGGCTAAACATAAATTTAAGGTTATCAAAAAGCCCAGGACGTTGACCTTCGGCCAAATTTAGTTTACTTCTATACAAACTTATATGGGAAGGATCCTGACTCCAAACACGTGGTAATAACATTTTTCCATTGTTATCCCAAACATACTCAGAGTTGTAGTCATAAATCTCATACTTGTCTTTTCCGACCTTATAATTTGGCTCTCCTTTCTTTATTTCGTTTAATTGTGCCGTATAAATTGGCCCATAAAGCAATGGTCTTGAACCATACTGCTCTCTTTTCAGATAATACGTAAAGTTTAGTACATCACTTGGATTGTTCTCATTGATAGGTGGATTATAATTCGACCTAATTAATGCGATTGTATAGGTAGAGTAGCCTATTAATACAAAAGCGAATGAAAGTAAAATGGTATTGGCAATGGCCTTTCCTTGTTTCTGGGTATAATGAATTCCGTAAGCAAGTGCCGCTATGAGCATTATTATAAAGAATATCATACCAGATGCAAATGGCAAACCAAAAGAATTAACGAATAACTTATCGAAAGAGAAACTAAGGGTTGGCAAACCAGTAATCAAACCTACCATTATCACACCCAAAACAACCAAACCAGTAAAAAAAGCTATAAAACTACCTTGGAAAGATACTTTGTCGGTATTTTTAAAATAAAACAAAATAGCAAGAGCTGGAATAGTTACTAAGTTTAACAAGTGAACTCCAATTGACAAACCAACAAGGTAAGCTATAAAAAGCAACCATTTATTTTGTGCTGCCGGATTCTGAATTAATTCCCATCTGAAAGCCGCCCAAACTACTATTGCCGTAAAAAATGATGACATACCGTAAACTTCAGCTTCAACAGCTGAAAACCAGAATGACTCTGAAAAATTATAGACCAAAGAGCCAACTAGTGACGCTCCGATAACTAGAATAGTTTCTGAAGTTGTGATGTTTTCAGCAGTTTTACCAACCATTTTTCTGCCAATCAATGAGATGGTCCAGAACATAAAAAGAATGGTAAAAGCACTTGCCAAAACAGAGACCATGTTGACCATAAAAGCAACCTGTGTTACATCTGACCCTGCAAACATGGATGCAATGCGACCGATGAGCAGGAAAAATGGTGCTCCAGCTGGGTGCGGAACCTGCAATTTATAAGCACAGGCTATGAATTCACCGCAATCCCAGAAACTGGCCGTGGGCTCAACTGTCAGCGTGAATGTTATTAACGAAATAGCAAAAACAAGCCATCCGCCAATATTGTTTAAATTTTTAAAACTCATAAGTATTTAATATTCAATTGATTAGTTTTATGTATTAGGACTTTTTTCTAATTTATATTCAAAATAACAAAATTCAAGCCAATAAAAGGACAATAATTATTATAAATAAAGTTAAATTTTAAGTTGGGTACCCAAATTGATAGTTCGGTCAATCTTTTCTACAATGCTCTTAAAATCATCGGCTTTAGACACAAAATCCAAATTATTGACATCAATCTCAATCAGTTTTCCGTGTTGGTATTGTTTTGTAAAACCTTCATAGAGTTTATTGAGGCTAATCAAATAGTTGGGGTCGATGTTTTGTTCAAAATCCCTGTTGCGTTTTTTTATCTGTGAAGTCAACTTCGAAATGTCTGCTTTCAGGTAAATCATCAAATCAGGTGGTGAAATGGCTTTCATGATGGTGTTGAAAAGACCTCTGTAAGTATTGTAATCGGTTTCATTCATTTGACCATTTTCATACAGATTTTGAGCAAAAATATAGGCATCTTCGTAAATTGTACGGTCTTGAATGATGGTTTTCTCCTGCTGATTGATAATTTTCAGTACTTGTTCAAACCGCGAGTTGAGGAAGTAAATCTGCAAATGAAAAGACCATTTGGGCATATCAATGTAAAAGGGTGCAAGGTATGGATTGCCATCAACTGCCTCATAATAAACTTCCCATCCGTAATGTTCTGCGAGCTTTTCAGCCAATGTGGTTTTACCAGCTCCAATGTTGCCCGTAATAGCAATATGCATTTTTATCGTTTAAGTTTCTGCAAAATTAGAACAAAATGGGAGTTTTTTCACGAAATAACTTAAGTTTGAGCCTGTATTTCTAAGTTTTTTTTGAGTTCATTGAAGAGAAGAAAATTAAATATCCTACCTTTGAATAGCGAAAAAAAATGAAATAATTTCATCTGAATTAAAATGACCAAACCACTAATATTAATAACTAACGACGACGGCATAACATCGAAAGGCATAAAAGTATTGATAGAAGAGATGTCTAAAATAGGTGAAGTCTACGTAATGGCTCCCGATAGTCCTAATTCAGGCATGGGCCATGCCATAACCGTGGATTCGACAATTCACATTAAAAAATCACCTATATTTGGTGATATTGAGTCTTTCGAGTGCTCAGGTACACCTGCAGACTGTGTTAAATTAGCCAAACACGAGTTTCTGAAAGGCCGAAAAATAGACCTTTTGGTTAGTGGAATAAACCATGGATTGAATTCTTCAATATCAGTAATTTACTCAGGTACTATGTCAGCAGCTATTGAAGGAGCTATTGAGGGTATTCCAGCGGTTGGTTTTTCATTAGACGACTTCCACTATGATGCCGATTTTGAACACACTAGGCCTTATTTAAGTCAGATAGCTAATTTTGTTTTAAAAAATGGAATGGCAAAAGGAACAGCCCTTAATGTAAACTTCCCAAATGCCAAAAAAGGCGAAATAAAAGGATTAAAGGTTTGTCGTCAAACCAACGGCTATTGGCAGGAGGAGTTTGATGCCAGAAAAGACCCCCATGGCAGGCCATATTATTGGATGGGTGGATATTTTGTAAACAGAGAACCCGAGGCTACCGACAATGACCTTTGGGCCTTAGAAAATAATTACATCTCTATTGTGCCTTGCCAGTATGATTTAACGAACTATGCAGCTCTCGACTCTTTGGCAAAAGGAGGGATAGAATCTTGACTAAACTCCTTTTAGTCGAGCCACTTTTAGCAAACCAGCAATAGAAATAGAATCCGTGATTTGGTTGTTCATAACTAATTCTACGGCTGCTTTTAATGTTAGTTTCTTGATTTTCAAATCCTCTGTCTCTTCAGGTTCTGCATCTCCTTGGGTTAAATTTTCGGCGAGGAAAATAAAACCCACTTCATTGCAAACTGAATTGGAGGTATGAATTCTTGAAATTATTGTCCAATTTTGAGCCATCAATCCCGTTTCTTCTAATAACTCTCGTTTGGCAGCCTCCAAAACATCCTCACCTATTGGACATCCCCCTTCAGGTATTTCCCATGAATATTCTTCCAAAGGAAATCGAAATTGCCCGACCAAATAAGTATTGCCATCGACATCAACGGGAACAACGCCAACAGCAATGTTCTTGAAATTTACTTGTCCGTAAATCCCTTCTCCTCCGGATGGATTCAAAACCTGATGGTGCTGGACCTCAATCCAAGGATTGGAATAGGTAATGGTGGTGGAAAGCTTTTTCCACGTATTTTTATGTGTTTCCATACTTTAGAAAAAAAAGGAATTGAAGCTCAACTCCTTGAAAAGTTTCAACTCTCAACTGTACACTTCACAAATTCTTCCTGACCTCCAACAACAATATCAGAACCAAAAATTGAAATTTCGACGCTTTTCTCAGATAGGTTTTTGATGATTACTCCTTCTTTTCCAATGCCAATTTCTAAGAGATTATCTTTCAATCCAATTCTAAAGGTCAAGGATTGCCAGTTATCTGGCAAAATTGGATTTAAATGAAGTTTTGTATTTTTCACTCTCATGCCACCAAAGCCTTTCACTATTGACATCCAAGTACCTGCCATAGAGGTTATATGAAGTCCATCTTCGGTGTCGTTGTTGTAATCGTCCAAATCTAATCTTGCAGTACGAACATACATTTCGTAAGCCTTGTCGATTTTATCTAATTTACAAGCCAAAATGGTATGTACACAAGGAGAGAGCGATGATTCGTGAACGGTCATAGGTTCATAGAAATCAAAATTTCTTCTTTGGGTATCTATATCGAAGTCGTCTTCGAAGAAATACAAGCCTTGCAAAACATCGGCTTGTTTGATGAAACACGAACGAAGAATCCTATCCCAAGACCAATTTTGGTTAATTGGCCTATGCTGAACAATGTCATCAACACTTAAAAGTTCTTTGTCAAGGAATCCGTCTTGCTGAAGAAACACCTGCCGATCTTCATCAAAAGGAAAGTGCATTTTTTCAATAATCTCCTTCCATCTGTCTGTTTCTTCTTTTTCCTGAAAATGCAGTTCTAATTTTACTTTTACATAATCTTCAGGATTTACTTTTACTATCTCGATGGCTTCGAGCGTGTATTTCAGCGTCCAAACGGCTATGTAATTGGTGTACCAGTTGTTGTTGACATTATTTTCGTATTCGTTAGGGCCAGTGACGCCCAACATTACAAATTTGCTTAAGTTTTGCGACCAAGTAATACGCTGCGACCAAAATCTTGATATAGAAATCAAAACCTCCAAACCAAACTCATTTAGATATGACTCATCACCTGTGTAATTAATGTAGTCATAAATGGCATACGCAATGGCACCATTGCGATGAATTTCTTCAAAGGTAATTTCCCATTCATTGTGACACTCCTCGCCATTCATGGTTACCATTGGGTATAGTGCGGCACCTTTGGAAAAACCTAGTTTTTGGCCGTTAAGAATAGCTTTTTGTAAATGATTGTGTCTGTACACCAAAAGGTTACGAGCCACAGAATGTTCTGCCGCTGATAAATAAAAAGGAATGCAGTAAGCTTCTGTATCCCAATAAGTTACACCTCCATATTTTTCGCCAGTAAAACCTTTTGGCCCGATATTTAGACGTGCGTCTTGGCCGGTATATGTTTGTAACAGATGAAAAATATTAAATCTAATGCCCTGCTGGGCTGACTCGTCTCCCTCAATTTTGATATCGCAGTTCTCCCATTTGGCTTTCCAAGCTTCTCTTTGAAGGGCTTGCATTTTGAGTCCAATAACGTCATCTAAAGATTTTGCACATTCTGAAACCAAATAGTCAGGAAAGAAATTATTAGAATTATGAAGTGCTACTTTTTTCAAAACCCTAACCGACTGCATCGCTTTAGCCTCAATTTCAAAGGTTAGACCCACATATTTCTCACTTTGAAGAGGCTCAAAGGAAATTTCTTGCTTCTTTCCAGCTAAACAAATCTCTAAGTCCATTCCCACAGCTACGTCAAACCGCTCAACACCAAACTTGTTTTCTTTGGTCTTGACGTGTAAAAATGCCCTATTAGCTGAAGTACTTTTTGAGACTTCATCCCAAAAATATTCGTTGTAGTTTGAGTCTCTGTTTTGTACGTTACCATCTAGATATGGCGTTATTTTAATCTTTCCATCAAAATTTACAGGAATAATTTCATATTCGATATGACCAATTTCGTCATGGGTAATACTGCAAAACCTAATGCTTTCAATACGAATTTCCTTACCATTTTGAAGGCGAACTTTACAAAAACGCATTAAATGTCCATGCTGCATGTGCAATTCTCGGTAAAACTCCAGAATTTCACATTTGGCCAAATCAACCATTTCGCCATCAATCTCAACATCAATACCAATCCAGTTAATGGAGTTAATGACCTTGGCAAAATAATTGGGATAGCCATTTTTCCACCAACCAACACGGGTTTTATCGGGAAACCAAACCCCAGCCACATAGTTTCCTTGAAGGGTTTTACCAGTATATCTTTCTTCGAAATTGCCTCTTTGGCCCATTTTGCCATTTCCGAGACTCATCAAAATCTCTGTAATTTCGTTAAACTCTGCATGAAATCCGCTCTCAACTACCCTCCACTCATCATGCTTGATGTAATTTTTCATTTCTATTTATGTTCGTTTTTAAAGTAATTTCGTAATTATCTCGCTCGGACTCATTTCAAAGAGTCCTTTCGTGATAAGGTCTGCATTGTATAAAACCTCTGCACTTCCTATTCCTACGGCACGCATTTTGGCGGCTTTAGCTGCCTGAATTCCAGCAAAGGCATCTTCAAATACCACGCAAGCCTCCTTTTCGACTCCCAAAGCCTCAGCACCTTTAAGAAAAACCTCCGGATCAGGTTTACTTCTCGATACATGATTACCGTCTATAATGGCATCGAAAAGATCAATTATTCCTGTTTTTTCTAGTATTAAACTCGCATTTTTTGAAGCAGAACCCAAAGCTATTTTTATACCCAAGAAACTTGTTTCTTTCAAGAATATCTCAACGCCCGGAAGTATATCATTGACTGTCATCTTGTTAACTAACTCTAGATACCAATCATTTTTTATTTTGGCGTATTTATCTTTTGATTCTTGGCTGAGACTTATTCCGCCGTGTTTTAAAATAGCATCCAACGAATCCATCCTGCTGATTCCCTTGAGGGTTTCATTAAATTCTTCATCAATATCAAATCCAAGCTGATTGGCTAATCTTTTCCATGCTTTATAATGAAAAACAGCTGTGTCTACAATAACCCCATCCAAATCAAACAAAAAAGCCTTGATCATTATTTTTTACTCTGGTTTATTTCTAGAATCATAACCCCTTTTGAAGGTATTTTTAAATTTGAGATGTCAGCAATATTGACATCATCTACGATATTTTCTGCAGACTTTGAGCCTTTCAAAATCTCATTAAATCTACTGGTATCTATGTTTTTTTCGGATTTAGATGTATTTGAAACTACCATAATGGTCTGCTTATTGGTATATCTAAAATAAACATAAACGCCATCTTGAGGCACAAACTGCATAAATTTTCCGTTTGAAATGGCATCTGAGACTTTCCTATAATTTGCCAATTTTTTTACAAATTCAAAGGCCGCATTTTCTTTTTCGGTTCTACCCGCACTTACAAATTTATTAACCTCGTCCTCTTTCCATCCACCAGGGAAATCTCTGCGTACCTCGGCATCAGACGGATCTTTGAAGTTTTTCATCAAAATTTCTGTTCCATAATAAAAATGTGGTATGCCTCTCAAGGTCATCAACCAAGTTACCCCCATTTTATATTTATCAAAATCCTCTCCTATAACTGAAAAAAACCTATTATGGTCATGATTTTCTAAGAAATTGACATTTTTCGCAGGATCAGCATATACCATATCTTGTGCAAGTACAGTGTATATTCTACTCACGCCTTCGTTCCAACCAAAATCATGATTTAGTGCCTCATACATGGCCTCTTCTAGCACAAAATCTAAGGCCCCGGGCAAATTGCTTTTAAAAGGAATCGCTAAATTATTCTTGGTAAAATATGCCTGACTAATAACCGTATTCACCGCCGATTCCCCAAAAATATGTATTTTTGGATATTCGGTAAGCAAAGCCTGATTACATTTATTCATAAAGTACAAATCATTATAAATATAAGTATCTATTCGCCAAGCGTCAAGGTCAAAAGTTTCAACCGACCAAAGAGCATGCTGAATCAAGAAATTGGCTACGAAAGGATTGTTTTGGTTCAAATCTGGCAAAAAAGATGTAAACCAACCATTTCTAACTTCTTTAATATCTTTGGCAGAAGCATGAATATCAAACAGCGGTTGATCTTTGTAGGTAGTATTGGTGTATTTGTCCCATTGATTGAGCCAATCTTTTGAAGGCATGTCTTTCAAAAACCAGTGATTGATACCCACATGATTATAAACGGCATCTTGGACTATTTTTATACCCAATTTATGTGCTGCATCAGATAACTTTTTATAAGCCTCATTACCTCCCAGTCTTTTATCTACATTATAGTGATCGGTGAATCCATAACCATGGTACGCACTTCGCATTGCCCCACCTTCGTTGGTTAAAAACTGATTATTTTCAATTACCGGGGTCATCCAAATGGCGGTAACTCCTAATTCCTTTAGATAATCAAGATGTTGTGTAACCCCTTGTAGGTCACCACCATGGCGAAAAAATGGATTTTTCCTGTCATGATTAGTATCTGCCATGTCTTCAAATTTATCATTAGAGGCGTTGCCGTTAGCAAATCGATCGGGCATTAATAAATAAATAAAATCAGCCTGCGAAAGCCCTCTTGGATTGGCCGATTTGGCTTTTAGCTCATAAGAAAAATTTGTGCCGTTGCAGCTAAACTGAAGCTTGCCCGGCTTGGTATTTTTGGCTATTTCTAAATCCAAAAACAAATAATTTGGATTTTCTACTGTGTGTATTTTTTTAAGTTTAACTCCTAAATATGGCTTAAGGGAAAGCTTGTTAGATTGGAGGTTTTTACCATAAATTAGTACCTGAAGGTTAGGATTTTTCATTCCCACATACCAATTGGTGGGGTTCATCTTACTTATTTCGGCTTTTTGTGCTTGAACAGTACTTACACAGAAAAATAGTATTATTCCAAGATAATACAAATTGCGGAAACATTTCTTCATCAGGTTATTAGTATCTTTTTTGCAAAATAAAGCATTATGACTGTTTATTCATAAAAAAAACATATTTACCTTTGAAATTATACTTTAATCAAAAATGAAGTTTTTATCTTCAATCCTCATTGTTTTAATACCTATTATGAGTTTTGCCCAAAATCAAACCAAAAATTCGGATAAAATAGCCGTATATCAGATTTTCACCAGATTGTTTGCCAACCAAAACACCACAAACAAATTCAACGGAAGCCTCGAAGAGAACGGAACAGCCAAGTTTAAAGACATAAATTCCAATGCGTTAAAATCTATCAAGGAGTTGGGAATCAGTCATGTGTGGTACACTGGCGTGATTGAGCATGCTAGCATGACCGATTTTAGCAAATTTGGTATCAAAAAAGACCATCCACAAGTAGTGAAAGGAATCGCGGGCTCGCCTTATGCCGTCAAGGATTATTACGATGTAAATCCGTATTTGGCTGAAAACGTGGGGAATAGAATGGAGGAATTTGAAGATTTAGTAAAAAGAACACATCAGAATGGCCTAAAAGTCATCATAGATTTTGTTCCCAATCATGTTTCGAGGGAGTATCAGTCCAACGTAAAACCTAAAGGAATTGCCGATTTTGGAGAAAATGATGACAAAACTAAGGCCTTCCTTGCTCAGAACAACTTTTATTATCTTCCAAATCAGGAATTTGAAATTCCAGAAGGTATAAATCCTCCAGTTGCTTTCAAAGAAAAATACACAGAATATCCTGCAAAAGCCACTGGTAACGATATTTTTTCGGCCAAACCGAGCATAAACGACTGGTTTGAGACCTTAAAACTTAATTATGGAGTGGATTATCTAAATGGCCGAGCAACACATTTTGATCCTACACCTGATACTTGGCTTAAAATGAAGGATATCCTCATTTATTGGACACAAAAAGGTGTTGACGGTTTTCGTTGCGATATGGCTGAAATGGTTCCTGTGGAGTTTTGGGGGTGGGTAATTCCTGAAATAAAGTTAGTAAACCCTAAAGTAATTTTCATTGCTGAGATTTATAATCCTAATGAATATAGAAACTATCTTTTCAATGGAAATTTTGATTATCTCTACGACAAAGTCGGTCTTTATGATGCTCTTCGAAGGCTAATTGAGGGGCATGGAAATGCCAATGATATAACAGCTGTTTGGCAGAAAGAATCAGGGGATTTCTCGGGTAGAATGCTCAGATTCCTCGAAAACCACGACGAACAGCGGATTGCATCTGAAGAATTTGGCAAAAAACCTGAGTCGGCATTGGCAGCCATGATGCTTTCGGCCACCTTACATAAAGGGCCAATCATGCTATATTATGGACAAGAACTAGGGGTAAAACCCAGCCAAGCCGAAGGTTTTCAAGGCAATGATGGGCGGACTACTATATTTGATTTTTGGGGAGTGATTGAACTACAAAATTGGATCAATAAAGGCAAATTTGACACTAAAAAACTAAGTAAAGAACAGAAAGCACTTAGGGATTTTTATCAAAAAATATTAAAATTCTCACAAGATAATCCAGCAGTTTCTGATGGAGAATTTCACGATTTACAATACCTTAATTTTCATTCGGATGGATATGACTCTTCAAAAGTCTATTCATATTTGAGATTTACAAAAGGACAATTATTGCTTTTTGTATATAACTTCGATTTAGATACAGAAACAAATGTAAAAGTTTCTCTACCTCATAATGTTCTAGAAAGTGAAGTGGGAAATGTAAATGAAGTAAAACTTAAGCAAGTTTTTGAAGGAAAAGAGAAGCAAAGAATAACTCTGAATAAGTCCCAAACGGATTTTATAAACCTTAAACCTAATACATTTAAGATTTTCGAAATCACAAAACCATAAACAAGATATAAACTTTAACCTTAAATACAAAAATGGCTTCTTCAGAATCGATTTCAAAAAATAAAAGTTCGAAAAAACCGAATTTGTCAACCGCTTCCATCTGGAACATGAGTCTCGGATTCCTTGGCATTCAAATGGGCTTTGCTCTTCAAAACGGAAACGCCAGTAGGATTCTATTAAATTTCGGAGCAGATGTTCACCAATTGTCTTGGTTTTGGATTGTGGCTCCGCTTACGGGCATGATAGTTCAGCCCATTATAGGAAAAATGAGTGATAATACTTGGACAAGTTTGGGCAGAAGAAGGCCTTTCTTTTTGGTTGGAGCCATTTTGGCTGCTTTAGGTTTGTTTTTAATGCCCAACGCGGGTAGTTTCACAAAGTATTTACCAGCTCTTTGGGTAGGTGCGGGATTCTTGATGATTATGGACGCTTCATTTAATGTAGCCATGGAGCCTTTCAGGGCTTTGGTGGCAGACAAACTCAATTCATCCCAAAGAACTAAGGGTTATGCCATACAAACAGCTCTTATAGGCATTGGTGCGGTGCT
>CAMCYZ010000049.1 GCA_945885545.1 Spirosoma fluviale | reverse complement strand
ATTTTTAAACCTGCGGGTAAAGCTATGTTCATCACCTCTCCCACGTGACACATATAGTATTCGGCCACCCACTCAAACAACCAAAGTTGCATAGCGGTTACAACTGGCTCGACATCCAACAACTCCTGCACATATTTGGCCTGATACTTACCAGGTGGGTTGTTATGAATTTTTATAATAACAGCTGTCAACACGCGTGATTTGCCAAATTCGACAACCACCCTTGAGCCCACTTTTGCCAAAGAACTCATTTCGCGAGACAACCTATAAGTGAAATACTGCGGGATAGGAACAGGCAAAACCACATCCACAAAAAAAGTTTTTTCCACACCTAAAAATTCGCTGTTATCACTTATCATATACAAATTTAAAATTTGAACATCTAAAACACTATAAATATCAGAAATTATATGGTTATGTTCAAAAAACCAAAATCTAGGAAAAGCCCAACAGGTATGTAATTCATAAGTTTGTTTAACAATAAAAGAGAAAGATTAAACAAAATATTTGTACTTATTGAAGAATAAATTATAACATAGTAAGTTTTGTTTAATCTTTATGGATTTATCTTAAACATAATTTTTTCTTTTGTTTAATCTTTTTAACATTTGCTTGAACAAATTAAAAAAATCAAATGACTGCGATAGAATTTAATTATGCTTTACAAACCAACACCAAAACGCTTAAGCCTTTTGCGATGAGGTTAACGAAAAATTACGACGACGCCAATGATTTGGTACAAGATACATTGGTGAAAGCGTTTTTAAACAAAGATAAGTACGCTGATGGTACCAATTTAAAGGCTTGGTTGTTTACAATCATGAAAAATACCTTTATAACGAATTATCAAAGGATGATGCGTAAGAACACCATCATAGATACAAGCGACAATTTACATTATATAAATTCGTCAGATAGTATTGTACAGAATGATGCTTATGCTAACTTTGCTAATGAAGATATCTCAAAAGCACTTGAAAAATTGGATGATACTTATAAAGAGCCTTTTATGATGTATTTTAATGGCTTTAAATATCATGAAATTGCTGAGAAGGTAGCAATACCGATTGGTACTGTGAAAAATAGAATACATTTAGCAAGAAAAGAGTTAAAAGACCTACTAAAAATTTATTCTAATACGCAAACTGTTTAAATAGAGAAAAATTTGAAAAAAGTCATCGTAATCGGTTCTGGTTTTGCAGGAATATCTGCCGCCACAAAACTCTCAAGTTTGGGTTTTGAAGTGACAGTCTTGGAAAAAAACGACGATTTCGGTGGTCGTGCAAGAGTTTTTAATGCCGAAGGATTCAAGTTTGACATGGGCCCAAGTTGGTATTGGATGCCGGATGTTTTTGAAAGGTATTTTGCTGAGTTTGGTAAGAAACCATCCGATTACTACAAACTTGTACGATTGGATCCATCCTATAAAGTTATTCTTACAAACGGAAAGGTAGTTGATTTACCAGCAAATCTCGCTGAACTCAAAGCTCTCTTCGAAAAACTAGAACCTGGCTGTGGTGACAACTTTGATGCTTTTTTTGAAGAGGCCAAATACAAATATACCACGGGCATGGGTGAGTTTGTATGGAAACCCTCTCTCTCCATAAGTGAGTTTTTTGATTTTAGGCTTTTATCTAAAGCCATAAGTTTAGACCTTTTTGCGTCTTTTGGAAAACACCTTAGGAAATTTTTCAAAAACGAAGATTTGCTTAAAATCATGGAATTTCCAGTGTTGTTCTTGGGAGCAACACCAAACGACACACCAGCCCTTTACAGTCTCATGAACTACGCCGAAATGGCCTTGGGAACTTGGTATCCAATGGGAGGCATGCACGAAATAGTAAAAGGAATGGTTTCTTTAGCAGAGGAAAAAGGCGTAAAGTTTATTAATAATCAGGAAGTAATAGAAATAGTTTCAGAAAATGGCAGTGTAAAAAAAATACGAACATCAGACGCCGTTTATTATGCCGACATAGTAGTTAGTGGTGCGGACTATGAACACACAGAGAGCCTGCTTAACGGCAGCCGTAACTATAGCAAAAAATATTGGGACAAACGATTAATGGCACCTTCGTCGTTGTTGTATTATATAGGTGTAGATAGAAAAGTGGAAAGATTAGAACATCATAATTTGTTTTTTGATGAAGACTTTAATCTCCACGCCGAAGAGATTTATAAAAATCCAAAATGGCCGTCGAAACCTTTGTTTTACGTTTCAGCTCCGTCCAAAACCGACACCTCTGTTGCTCCTGAAGGCAGTGAAAATCTGTTTTTACTTATACCTATTGCTCCTGATTTGGAAGACGATGAGCAAACACGCGAAAAGTACTTCGATATAATGATCGAAAGGCTTGAAAAATACGTAGGTCATGATATCAGAAATCATGTTGTTTACAAAAAAAGTTACGCAGTAAGTGACTTCAAGGCTGATTATCATGCTTTTAAAGGGAACGCATACGGTCTAGCCAACACCTTATTACAAACAGCTTTTCTGAAACCCGCACTAAAAAACAAGAACTTGAAAAATATGTACTACACTGGCCAACTGTCTGTGCCAGGGCCTGGGGTTCCTCCAGCCCTTATATCGGGTTTGGTAGTGGGAGATTATATAGCTAAAAATCATTAAAAACCTTATCGAGAATGTTTGAATTATTTGAAAAATCAACCTTTGGATGTAGTAAACTCGTCACTGAGCTTTACAGCACATCCTTTTCAATGGGTATAAAAACACTCAATAAGCGTTTCCATGAGCCAATTTATGGCATATACGGATTTGTACGATTCGCAGATGAGATTGTAGATACATTCCATGAATTTGACAAAAAGTATCTCCTCGACAAATTCAAAGCTGATACCTACGAAGCCATAGAAACCGGTATAAGTCTTAACCCGATACTACACTCATTTCAGAAAATAGTACGTCTGTACAAAATTGACCGACAACTCATTGATGCATTTTTGTATAGTATGGAAATGGACCTTGGTCAAATATTATATGACGATAGTAAATACAAAGAATATATATATGGCTCGGCCGAAGTAGTGGGTTTGATGTGCCTCAAAGTATTTGTAGAAGGTGATGAAAAGCAGTACGAAAGTCTAAAAACCGATGCTCGTAGCCTAGGGGCGGCCTTTCAGAAAGTTAATTTTTTAAGAGACCTTAAAAGTGACTATCAAGAACGTGGTCGTGTGTATTTCCCTCAAATAGACATGAGCAATTTTTCGGCCTATGCCAAAGAAGAAATAGAAAAAGACATACAAATAGACTTCGATAATGCCCTCCGCGGTATATTAAACCTTCCTGTTGGGGCTAAATCGGGGGTATATCTCGCTTATGTTTACTATTTAAAGCTCTTCAAAAGAATCAAAAAAACATCAGCTGCCAAAATTCAGACCCAGCGTGTGCGTGTGCCAGATATTGTAAAATTTACTCTTTTGGCTCAAACCTTGGTAAAGGGGAGATTGGGGGCTTTGTAAAATCATTTGGTCATAAAACCCGACTGACGAATTATCTCAAAAAATTTAGAAGTGGTTTCAATGCCACTTTCTTTGTTTATATCAAAGTACCAAAACGTCTCCAAATCACCACGGTGCATGGATCCGTTCATGTCGCCGCTCTGCGATTTGTGACAAGCCTTTACCCAATCGGCCACTATCATATAGCTGTGTTTGTTATCTTCACCAAAGCCAAATGACCTATCGAAATAAAACACTGGAGCTTTGGTATAAATCTTCGTTTCAGGAAATCCCTCTAAAACATCGAAGTCATAAGTATAATTTTTATTCAAAGCTCTACCTCCTAAAACAATCGGTTTTTTAGTAGATTTTAAGTTCTTAACTGCCCTAATAGCCAAGATACTTGCAGTTTTATGGTGGGCGTGTTGCTCAGCACTGGGTACCAAACAAAACACATAATCGTATTGCCCCTCCTCCAAAATCTTGTTCAGTTTTTTCTCACAAAAAGCCATGTCCCAGCGTTTGCCTTCGAAAAAGGGTTTAGGGTCTAATTGATAAAAATCGTCTAGTTGGTCAAAAAAGAAAAAGTTTCTGATGCCCATTACTTCGCCTGCACACATCAACTCTTTTTTACGTAGAAGCGGCAATGCTTCCCGACCCGTGGCCGAATCCGTAAGGTTCTTGTCATAATAAGTAGAAGCCACCAATCCATTATAACCTCCCGAGGCATCGGTTATCAAAGCCAAATCAACCGTGCCTTTCAACTCCCGGGTTATCTTAAAAACCGTTGCTGGAAACATCGTTTCGTCGTCGGGATGGGCTGTTACTATTAGCACCTTTGGGCTTTGGGCGAAGAGACTTTGGTTTAAGAAGACTATAAATAAAACTTTAAATATGGTTTTCATTTTTCAGGAAGGTTGAAGTTTAAAACAAATTTAGAAGAATTTTTTATAATACTACCAACGTATAACACCGAATCGCATGAAAGTGTACCACGTAATGGCTGATTGAAACGGTGGTTTTGGTATTGCATAGAAACTGCATCAATCATTACCGACGAATACCTGATAAGTAATATTTAAAGAGTAATGGGCACTGGATAGCTATGTGTAAGAAAGCATACACTGGACGGCATAATGCTGATATTTTTCAGTAATTAGACAGAATTTATTAGTATAGTTAAAAGAAAATATCTCTAAATGTCACGCAAAGTGTCCCCGACTAAAAACAAAAAAAGGTAATCTGTTCATTATGAATAGCTTACCTTTCAGTGTTGTGGTGATGGACGGAATCGAACCGCCGACACAAGGATTTTCAGTCCTTTGCTCTACCAACTGAGCTACATCACCAGAGTGACTTCACCACCTACCGATGTGAATCGATACCCGTTTGGGACTGCAAAATTAGGGAAAAAGTTTTTAATAACAAATTTGAATCAAAAAAAACATAATTTTTTTTTCAGGCGTTTGTTTTGTTCAACTTTTTCTGGATATTTGTACATAGTATGCATGCATACCATTATTTTAAATATTGACAATATGAATATTCTTCCTCAAATACTGTTTCTGATTGCCTTAGGCACTGCCGCCTACTCTATTGGTCGCAGAGTAAATCTCATCAGAAAAACCATATTGTTGGGAAAAGCCGAAAACAGATACGATAATCCAAGCCAAAGACTTAAAAACATGCTTTTACTGGCATTTGGACAGAAAAAAATGTTTACCAAACCCATGGTTGCTATCTTGCATTTGGCGGTGTATCTAGGTTTTATCATCATCAATCTGGAAGTATTGGAGATTGTTTTGGATGGCATATTGGGCACACACCGAATATTCTTCAAGCCTTTGGGCGGGCTTTACTCGTTTCTGATAAATTTCTTCGAAATATTGGCTTTGGCGGTAATTTTGGCCTGCGTGGTGTTTTTGGTAAGAAGAAATATAACCAAAGTGGAGCGTTTTCAGGAAAGTCGCCACCGCGAAATGAAAGGCTGGCCCGTGAAAGACGGAAACATCATTTTGGTGTTCGAGATAATTCTAATGGCTGCGTTCTTGAAAATGAACGCCGCCGATGCCATACTTCAAAGCCGAGGTGTTGGGCATTTTGCTGAGGCCATTACGGGTCCTTTCGTCATTAGTCAATGGCTGCTGCCCATTATGGACAATTTCTCAGACGGCATGCTTGCGTTTACCGAAAGGGCGGCTTGGTGGTTTCATATCTTGGGCATCATGGCATTTGCACTGTATGTAACTTATTCTAAGCACCTCCACATTGCCTTGGCATTCCCAAATACTTATTTTTCGGATCTCAATTCCAAAGGAAAAATGAGCAACATGCCTACCGTAAGTACTGAGGTGAAAATAATGCTAGGCCTAGAGCAAGCTCCCGAAACCCCTGCCGAAGTGGGTAGATTTGGAGCAAAAGATGTAAAAGATTTGAGTTGGAAAAACCTCATGGATGCCTACAGCTGTACCGAGTGCGGCCGCTGTACTTCTGCTTGCCCAGCCAATCAAACAGGAAAAGCTCTTTCGCCTCGCAAAATAATGATGGATACCCGAGACAGGCTGGAAGACATTCAAGAAGGCTGGATTAAAAATGGAAATGACTACAAAGACGAGAAGTCTCTTCTTGGCGACTATATAACCGACGAAGAAATATTGGCTTGCACCAGCTGTAACGCCTGCGTGCAAGAATGTCCAGTAATGATTAGTCCATTGGACATTATTCTACAACTACGCCGCTACCGCGTAATGGAAGAAAGCCAAGCCCCTCAAAGCTGGAACATGATGTTTCAAAACCTCGAAACCAATATGGCCCCTTGGAAATTCTCTCCTGATCAGCGGTTTGATTGGGCGAAGGAGGATTGATTCGTACCCTGAGCGGAGTCGAAGGGGGTTAATTGGTTAATGAAAGTCTATCTTTTTATTTTGGGTTCACTTTTGGGTGTTTTTGTTTAAATTTGAAGCACTATTTAGAATATTCGTGTTGTACTATCTGCTTTGAGTAATTTTCTTTCTTGATTAAAACACCTATGAACAAAAACATCCAAAAACTATACGAAATAGCTCAAAAACCCAGCAGACAAATCATTGGTTTGATGTCGGGCACATCGATGGACGGTCTGGATGTGGCCCTTTGTAAATATGAGGGAAGTGGACTAGAGACCAAAGTAAAGGTATTGAAGTTTGAAACAGTACCTTTTGCAGAAGATATAAAAGTAGAAATCAGAAAGATATTTGCTAAAAAAGAAATTGATTTTCAGCAGTTGTGCGTACTTAATCCTTGGATTGGTAATTTACATGGCCAAATCGTAAATCAACTTTTAGAGAAATGGGGAATTCCAAATTCTGAAATTGATTGTATAGCCAGCCATGGCCAAACGGTTTTTCATGCTCCCAAGATACAGCACAAAATAGAGAAATTCCCAAACGCTACGCTCCAAATAGGTGACGGCGACCACTTGGCCGCAAGAACAGGCATTCTAACGCTTTCGGATTTCAGACAAAAACACTGTGCCGCAGGAGGCGAAGGTGCCCCATTAGCAGTTTATGGCGACTACCTTATTTTTTCCGAAAAAGGCAAAAACAGAATATTGCTCAACATGGGCGGAATCTCCAACTTTACGTTTTTGAGTGGAGATTTGAATCCCGAGAAGGTCTTTGCCACCGACACTGGCCCTGGGAATACAATAATGGACGCTTTTGTGCAAAAGCATTTCGGAATTCCGTACGATAAAGACGCCGAAATAGCTTCTCAAGGGCAAGTTTCTGAACCTTTGCTCTTAGAATTGAAAAAAAATGATTTTTTCAAAGGACCATTGCCCAAAACCACGGGGCCAGAAGTATTCCATCTGACCTATTTAGAAGCCGCATTAGAAAAAGCCAACATAAAAGAGCTTTCTAAAGAAGATATTATGGCGACGCTTTGTCAACTCACCGCCGAAACCATTACAGACTGTATCTTTTTGATATCTAAAAACGACTTGCCAGCAGAAGTATTTATGAGCGGGGGCGGCATGCACAATCCCTTGATTGTAAAATATTTGCAAACAGAAATGCCCAATACAAAATTCCTAAAAACGGATGACATAGGCATAAATGGCGATGCCAAAGAAGCGGTACTCTTTGCAACACTCGCCAACGAAGCCCTCTGTGGCGGCGAAACTGATTTCGGCACAAGAAAAGGTGTACCTAGCGTAAGTATGGGAAAGGTGAGTTTTCCGAGTTGATAGTTCCCTATCGATGACTCATTTTCTTTTCCACTTTCCGATACCTATTCCTAATCCAACCACGGCTGAAGGAAAAACCCCTAATCCAGGTCCCCTATCAAACATAAATCCACTAAAACCTCTAGAGTATCCAGGAGGGGTATAGCCTAAATAATTGTTATAGGCTCTTACACCAAGGCCTAAGAAAATATCAAATGTCGGAAAATACCGCATGTCCACGTATTCTCGGCCAATTTTTAAGTGAGAGGCCAGTACATTTACAAAAAATTTGGACTGGTATAGTGGCAGGGTGTATACAGCAGGAGGCTGCTCAGGATAGAATGGTTCATCCGCATGTTTAAACATCAACTCTGTTGACCAATAACTTCGCCCATTCTTAGTAGTAGCGAAAGGCTTGAAAAATTTGCGGTATTCAATACGAGACATATACACCACATTGTAATTCTCTTTCTTAAAAATCGAGCTATTTCCAAAACCAAATGTAAACTAGGCACTTCTTTTGGAGTCAATAAAATTCTCAGATGACACCTGAAGGTACTTGTCTACTTCGAAAAAAAGCGGAACAGGATTATATTTTATTGTAAAACTCGGTAATGTGTCGGACCAAACCTGTCCGAAGCTTCTTGCAGAAAACAAAATTAGAAAAAGTAATCGATACATAAATGGATTCTCTTTTTTCCCAAATTTAGAAATAAGCAGCCATTTCGGGTAAGAAAAATTATTTTACGGCAAAGAATTAAGATAACGGTAAATAATCCGAAACCTACATCTTCAAACACTTCACAAAGTGATTCCGCTTTCCCACTTTAATGCGAAGTAGATAAAGCCCGGGGCCACCTTTTAGCTCAAGATAAACATTGTGAAGACCCGCTTGGTAAGTCTTTTCGTGAATTATGCCCATTTCTTGGCCGTTTACATGAGTTTGCACAATTCGCACCGGTCCTTGAAAGTAGAGTCGCATATTTAAAAATGCAGAATTACCTTGTACAGGGTTTGGATAAAGCGTAAACTTGTCCTGCTCGGTTATATTTAAAGGACTCAATGGATTGTCTGGATTGTTCATATCCTGACTTATTTTTGGAACATCCGGAGGAGGTGGTAGGGTAATGTCTTGCTTGGTATTTTTCAAAAACCCCTTTTCTTCTATGTAAGCAAACTTTGAGCCCAATATATATTGTGCATATTCGGGTGTTTGGCCAAACCAACTCACCATTATTTCAAAATAAATACTCCGAAAGTCGGTACGAAACCATAGATTCTGGAAATCTCGAAAAGGCAAAAAAGCAAAATGAAATCCAAAGATTTCGCCTTTTACGCCTTCTCCAAAAGCAAAGCCAACATTTGCAGTACCGTGGTCTGTTCCTAAGCTACCGTTTTCATAAGGTCTTCTACCAAACTCCGAGGTGGTGATTCCGACCACTTTAGAAGCATGACCCAGCTGCTCTATGTCCGACTGAAACGCACTGATCGCCTCACTCAATTCGGCCAGAAGTCTAGAATGTATGCCGTCCAAAACGCCCTGATTGGAGTGCGTATCATAGCCATGATGCTCCACAAAATATACCTTTGATTTCAGCCCGCCATTTATCAACCTTGCCACCAATTTGAGTTGATTTGCCAATGATTGATTTTCATATTTTTCAATATTCTTACCGTTATCAAAGGCTTTCTTGATTACTTTAGAATATTCGTTAACCTCCTGTCCAACATTATTGACGTAGTCAAACTCACTCATAAAATATGCCGAACCTCCAATATTGATTTTATTGGATTCAACCGCCTTAGCCTGACTATAAAGCTGTTCGACATCTTCCAAGACTATAGATTTTTCGCCAGTTTCACCCAAAAACATCAGCGAAGGGTTATTCCCAATTTGTAAACAAAATGGGCTCTCGGTTCGCTCCGAAGGACTAACACGGTCAAAATACCTACCCAACCACCCTGATTTCAGCGGATCGATGTCGTTGTTGGGCACTACACCGCTCAACCAAATATCTGTAGATCTAAAATGCGAATAGTTGGGATTGTGATAACCCAAACCATGCATAACGGCCAATTTACCTTCGTTAAATAAACCTAACATACCGTTTTTGGGTCCACGCTTAAGGTTTGGGTGCATGGCCATACCCAAGTCTTTGCTGATGGGTTCTACCACATTTTTAGGAATATGAAGCTTGGGTCTGTACAGGGTATAGTAAGATTCCCACTCGTAAGGCGTGATGGTGTTCATGCCGTCGTTGCCACCAAACTGCTGAATAACCACCAGAATATTATCGTTTTGGACATTTGCTAAAGCAGGCTCAAACGCACTCACTTGCATTTTGCCTAAAGATAGATTGGTAACTACCCCTACGCCCATAGCGGACTGCTTTATAAAATCTCTCCTTTTTGTCATATTCTAAAATAAGAAATATTCAGGTGCTTTTATTATTTCAAACAGAAAACTCCTCACTCTCTGACCAGCCTGATCTTTGTTTTTGATGATTTCGTACCATTCATAGTCTGGTGCTCCACCCAAAAACATATTTTTGAACTTTCTAAATCTATCCTCCGAAACAGGCCTAGCCAAAAACAACTCAATATACCGCTCTGTAAGAACTTTAACATCGCCACTACCTTCAATACTCAAGGCCCAGTCGGCCAATTCGGTATTGGTGTTGTTGTTAATTATCTCCTTGGTATAATAAATAGTTGTTGGCAATGTCTTGGTACTAATCCACGACCTGTAACCTTTCCAACCAGACACGTTCGGTGGATTAAAAAGCTCTAAACCAGCAACTTCCATAATATTTCGAGCCAACCTGTCTGAAAATTTCAAATGCTTCAGCATACCTATTACGGTCTCAGCAGGCGATTTTATTTGAGCACCAACATTCAAATCATCAAAAAAATGTTGGCTTTTTAAAAGTCTTTTTAAAGCTGGTTTAAGTTCAAAATCGTTAGCAGTGACCAATTTAGCCATTTGGTCTATCACACTTGCGTCAGCCTTTTGGGGATTGGCATAAACGAAATATTGATATAGCTTGTAGCTAATAAATTTTGCCGCAACGTCCCCCTTCTTGGAGAGAATCACAGCTATAAGTTTTTGGATAGAGTTCTTGAAGACATTTTGTTCATTTACCTCATAGTTTACTGCAAAAACCTCTCCCATAAAAAACTTCGTGGTCTTGTCAAAATCGATAGGATTAAGAAATGGCTTATAGGGAATACCGTCATCTAAAAAATAATTGACCTTCCAGCCAGTAAGGATTTTAGAGGCTTCTCTCACGTCTTGCTCTGTGTAGTTACCTACTCCCAAAGAAAAAAGCTCCATAAGTTCTCTAGCGTAATTTTCGTTCGGAGAGGCACTTATGTTGAGATTACCATTGAGATACTTTAGCATCGCCCCATCAATAGTAACCTGCTCTAATAAATTTCTAAGGTTTCCAGCATAATTTTTACGAAATAGGTCATTTTGCCTATACATAGATACAGCCGGAACGTTGTCGCAGCTTTGAAATTGAGTAGCAAAATGGTCATGCCAAAACAAAACCATTTTTTCTAAAACACTGACCGTGTCCTTTTTCATTAAAGTAACCCACCATTCTCCTAAAGCATGGTTGTATTCACCAAAAAGAAGATTTTTTTTTGCATCGGCTTCCTCCCTTTGTTTGCCAGATAAATTCGCAGGGTTGTTAATATGGTCATTATGAAAAAAAGGAGGGCTTGGGTTAATGGATGCATCGGCATTTGCAAACAACTCATCCACCACAAACGAGGCCGTTTTTCCAACATATTTGTCAATAATAGAATTGGATAGACTAAAGGTGGCTCTTCTCAACAAATGTTGTACTTGAGGTCTTGAAAGCGGCTGTGTGTACTCATCCAAGTTGGCCTTTATGTCCAATCTGGAAGTTGACAACAAACTACCAAAAAAATCTCTTCTCGAAACTATACCCATTTTAAAAGCTGAAAAGTGATACAATATATAGTAAAAACAGTGTTACACCAAATTAGAATTGTATTAGAGGATGTTTTGGACTACATTCAAGCTAACACCAATTTAACAAAATTATTTAATAGGGTTTATTAAATATCACATATATTTGTGCTTGTTCAACTTATAAAAAAAACGATAAATGAAAAAGAGTATTTTTGTTCTGATGGCCCTTTTGGTGGTTTCAACTTTTGCTTTTGCTCAAAAAAAAGGCAAGTGGGTCAAACTCAGTGATGGCAAAACCTTTAAAAACTGGCACATCTATAATCACGCCGGTGAACCCGTAAACGCCAAATGGAAAATTGTTGACGGTGCGTTTGTATTTGACCATACCGCCAAAAGCGACTATAGAGTGAATGATTTGGTGTCGGATCAGTCATACGAGAACTTTGAGTTAGAGCTAGAATGGAAAATAGCCAAAAACGGTAACAGCGGAATATTTTATGGGGTTTTTGAAGATTCCAAATACAGCACGCCCTACTTAACAAGCCCAGAGATACAAGTATTAGACGACGAAGGTCATCCTGACGCCAAGCAAGGAAAAAATGGAAACCGCAAGTCGGGTTCGCTGTACGACATGATACCTTCGGCCTCAAAAGGAAAACCTGCTGGTGAGTGGAACAAAGTAAAAATCAAGAAATTAAACAACCAAGTAACAGTTTGGCAAAACGGCATATTGGCAGTAACCTACCCAACTACAGGCCCAGAGTGGGATGCTATGGTAGCAGATAGCAAATTTAAAACTTGGGGTGGTTTTGGAAAATATCCAAAAGGAAAAATAGGCCTTCAGGATCATGGAAACGAGGTTTCTTTCAAAAAAATACGAATTAAGGAATTGTAAGATTTCTTGAAAATATTCAAAATCAGACTCTCGAAATTAATTTGAGGGTCTTTTTTTTGTTCCAAAAACCACAACTCTAAAAGATTTTTTCCTAAATTGAGTCATCAAATTACCTAGCCTCATCTGCAATGAAAAAATCATTACTTATTCTGCTGCTTGCTCCCTTTTTTGTTTTTAGTCAAATAAAAGACGCCCCGAACAGAACTGAAGGCGACGGCCCTTATAATAAACTCATAATAAGAGGAGTGACTTTAGTAAATAGCACTGGTGCCCCTCCCCTTGGACCAGTAGATATAGTAGTAGAAAAAAACCGTATCAAAGAAATAAAGCAAGTAGGCTACCCAGGTGTGCCCATAGACCCAAAACGCCGCCCAAAAGCTGGGGCTGGCGACAAAGAACTGGATTGCACGGGCATGTATCTAACACCGGGCTTTGTGGATATGCATGGCCACATAGGGGGCAGTTCACAGGGAACGCCTTCCGAATATATTTTTAAACTTTGGATGGGTCATGGTATTACCACTATACGTGATCCCTCTGCCGGAAATGGACTCGAATGGACACTCAAACACAAACAAAAAAGCCTTAAAAATGAGATAGTAGCACCAAGAATATTGGCCTATACTGCCTTCGGAATGGGTTCAGACACGCCTATTTCCACACCAGAGCAAGCCAAAGAATGGGTACGCAACAACGCCAAAAAAGGTGCGGACGGTATAAAATTCTTTGGAGCCGAGCCTGATGTTTTTAGAGCTGCTCTAGGCGAAAACAAGCTTTTGGGTTTGCGTTCTGCATGTCACCATGCCCAATTAGAAGTAGCACGAATGAATGTTCTAGCCACTGCCAAAGCGGGTTTAACAACCATGGAGCATTGGTACGGTTTGCCAGAGGCCTTATTTGATGAGAGAACTTTGCAGAACTACCCTGCAGATTATAACTACAACAACGAACAGCACAGATTTGAAGAAGCCGGTAAGCTTTGGAAACAAGCCGCTGAGCCGGGTTCAGAAAAATGGTATAAAGTGATGGACGAGCTACTCAAATTAGACTTTACCCTTGACCCGACTTTTAATATTTATGAAGCCAACAGAGAGTTGATGTTGGCCAGAAGAGCCGAATGGCACGACGAATACACCCTGCCATCACTTTGGCGTTTTTATGGACCAAGCCGTATCTCCCACGGAAGTTACTGGCTCAACTGGGGCACAGAACAAGAAATCCAATGGAAAGAAAACTACAGAATTTGGATGAGGTTTGTGAACGAATACAAAAACAAAGGTGGCCGTGTAACCACCGGCTCTGACTCTGGATTCATCTATCAGCTCTACGGATTTGCCTACATCAGAGAGTTGGAGCTCTTGCGTGAGGCAGGGTTTCATCCATTAGAAGTTATCAGAGCCGCAACCATAAAAGGAGCCGAGGCCTTGGGAATGGACAAAGAAATTGGCTCTGTGGAAGTTGGTAAACTGGCAGATTTTGCCATCATGGAAGAAAACCCCTTGGCTAACCTAAAGACACTATATGGAACTGGAGCCATAAAAGTGAACGATAAAAACGAGGTGATAAGAGTGGGCGGAGTGAAATATACCGTAAAGGACGGTATCGTATATGATGCCAAAAAACTGCTCGAGGACGTAAAAGCTATCGTAAAAAAAGCCAAAGATGAAGAAAACTATGAGATTCTTCAGCCCGGAATTAAGAAAACTAGCGAGGGAAAATTGGGGAATTGAGTTTTTTTAATAAAAATTATTAATTGATCCTGATAAATAGAGATAACAATTCTTATAAAATTATCCGTGTCACATCATTTTAATCCGTGTTCTTGAAGAGGAAAGGAAACATCTCTTAAAATAAAAAATGCTCCGAATTCCATCCGAAATACAAGCCCATCAGTTTGAGTCTCTCAAGATTCAAGACAATACTTTTGTGGCTTACCGGAGCGACGTGTATCCATCTAAAAACGACGTATTTTTTGAGGAAAATGCGGTGATTTATGTACTCGAAGGTGACAAGATTTTCAGTAGCTCAAGTTCCGAAGTTCGTGTTCAGAAAGGCGACGTACTTTTTGTAAAAAGAGGTTATTACCTCATGTCGGAGTCTATCAACGAAGCCTACAAAAGTTTGGTGTTCTTTTTTGACGAAAAAATATTGAAAGAATTCGTCAGTCAAAACCTCGAACTTTTCGAAAACACCTCAGCCATAGACCCAAATAGCTCCTGGCTCTTAACCTTGAAATCGAACGAGGCTTTTGGCAAATATATAGAGTCCATTCTGCCTTATTTCAAAAGCAAAACCAAATATTTGAATCAATTTCTAAAACTCAAAGTGCAAGAATTATTACTACACTTATTGGAATTTGACCCAAATAATCAACTAAAAAATCTCCTTTTTTCAATATATTCGGGTCAAAAAGCGGACTTGGAATTCATACTAAATACATTTTATCTGAAACCCCTCAATCTTGATGAACTGGCGAAACTTTCAGGTAGAAGTTTGTCAGGATTCAAGCGTGAGTTTCAAAACATATTTGGCGAGGCTCCTGGACAGTGGATAAAAGACAAGAAACTCGAACACGCCTCATTTTTGATAAAAAACAAAATCGGCAATGTGGAAGAAGTTGCCGAAACCGTTGGCTACGAGAGTGTGTCACACTTTATTAAAAGTTTCAAGAAGAAATTTGGAATCACACCCAACCAAATCAGCAAATAGTTTTAAACCATCCTCTTGCCCATATTTTGCCCATTTTTGCCGTTCAAATAAATTATATAGCGACGAGTACCCTATCCTTATTAAAATTGTACTCAATTATTGAATTAATGTATGAAATTCAAAAAAATACTCCTTTCAGTTTTTCTCATTTACGGAAGTCAATGCTACGCCCAAACGAAAGTCACGGGCTCTGAAGTAGCACAAAGATTTTCATTACGGGCATGTATAGACTACGCCATAAACAACAATGTATCACTCAAACAGTCTCAAATGGCCGTAGAAAGTGGAATTGTTCAATTGAATCAGTCAAAAGTAGCCAAGTTGCCAACCGCCAACGGCCAGTTTAACCTAAACGGTAATGCAGGTAGAAACGTAGATCCGTTCACAAACGGTATAGTAACCAACACCATCGGTACCAACAACATGGGTGTGGGATTAAGCATGCCTATTTTTGACGGTAGCAGAAACAAAAACACCGTAGAAAGAAGCCAACTAAGTCTTGAGGCCGCTCAGATGGACGTAGCCACTCAGAAAAACAACGTGTCGTTGCAAGTAACAGTAGCTTACCTAAATGTATTATCTGCCGAAGACCTTATCGACGTTGCTCAAAAACAATTAGACGTAACTAAACTACAATATGAGCGTACTCAAAAATTAGTTGACGCAGGATCATTGCCAGAAACCAACTTGTTTGACCTAGATGCTCAAATCGCCAACGACGAACTCAGCTTGATAAATGCCCAAAACAGCCTAGAGTCGGCTATACTAACACTCAAGCAAGCCATGAACGCACCTGTCGAAATGAACGTTCAGGTCTCAAGAATAGTTGTTCCCGACCCAAACATCATAAACTATGGCGAAAATGCCAATTCGGTTTATCAAACAGCTGTTGGCTATTTGCCTGAAGTAAAAGCGGGCGAAATAAGACTAAAAGCTGCCGACAAAAATATAGCCATTGCCAAAAGCCTTGGACTTCCAAGTCTATCTGCTAACACAAGTTGGGGAACAGCCTTTTCAAGTGCAGCAAAAAGATTGACGGAGACAGGTACGACCTCTAATCCCATTCCGGTATCAGCACAGTTTGATGGACAAACGATACCATTCGTGATAAACTTTCCTCAAACTTCGTTTGCTTCCGACGGAATTCCGTATTTCAGACAATTGGGAAGCAACCAAAACCTAAACGTGGGTATATCGGCAAGGATTCCTATTTTTAATGGTTATAACCAAAAATACCAAACACAAGCCGCCAAAATACAGAAAATGCAAGTGGATTTGCAGAATCAGAGTGTCAAACTACAAATCAAACAAAATATTGATCAAGCATACATCACTATGCTCAACGCTCAAAAAAGATATTCTGCAACATTGGCTCAAACAAACGCACTTGAGAGGTCCTTCAAAGCGGCCGAATCAAGATACAATGTCGGTGCAAGCAACTTTGTGGACTATAATTTGGCCAAAACCAATCTTGACAGAGCAAAATCCAATTTGGTTGTCGCCAAATATGACTATATCTTTAGAATAAAAATATTAGACTTTTATCAGAATAAACCCCTTGAATTTTAAGTAAAATGAAAAAGAAATCGAATAAAATATGGTGGATATTACTCGGTGTGTTGGTAGTGTTATTGCTTGCTTTCTTGGTAGCCAAAAAACAAGGATGGATCATGGCCGAAAAACCTACCGAAGTTGAACTAGGGAAAGTGAGCTCTGTAACCCTAGTGGAAACTGTCTCAGCATCCGGAAAAATACAACCCGAAGTTGAAGTTAAAATTTCGCCCGATGTTCCTGGAGAAATCATAGCTTTGTATGTAAAAGAGGGCGATTCTGTGAAAAAAGGACAATTGCTTTTGAAAATCCAACCAGAAAACTATGTATCTGTTGTGGACAGGTTCAGAGCAGGTGTAAATCAATCAAGGGCTACTGCTGAGCAAACCAAAGCAAGTATAGCAAGAGCCGAGTCACAGCTTTTAAGAACTCAGATGGAGTATAACCGTCAAAAGAAACTATTGGCAGACAAGGTAATTTCTCAGTCGGATTTCGAGACCGCAGAAACGAACCTTAAAATAGCCAAACAAGACGTAGATGCCTCAAAATCAAACTATGAAGCGGCAAGATTTGGAATTAACAGTGCAGAGGCAGCTTTAAAAGACGCTTCGGAAAACCTAAGGAAAACCAACATTTACGCTCCCATGAACGGAATCGTTTCAAAACTAGCCGTAGAACTTGGAGAAAGAGTGGTGGGAACTTCTCAAATGGCAGGTACTGAGCTTTTGAGAATAGCAGACCTCAACAACATGGAAGTAAGAGTAAATGTAAATGAAAACGACATCATACGCGTAGGTTTGGGCGATACTGTTATTGTAGACGTTGACGCCTACTCTGCTTCAGGCAAAAAATTCAAAGGATTAGTAACACAAGTAGCTAATACGGCAAACGGAGCAGGAGGAACACTAACAGGAGCTGCCAGTAATTCCACTGAATCGGTGACAGAATTTGAGGTAAGAATCAAGATTTTGGCTTCGTCTTACAGAGAATTGATAGACCTTCGTAAAGGCAAAAAATACCCTTTCAAACCTGGTATGACTGCCACAGTTGATATTGTTACAGCCACTAAGCCTTCGGTTATTTCGGTGCCTATTTCGGCTGTAACCACACGTATAGAAGGCAAAGACAAAGATGCTAAAAAAGCAAACGACGAAGATGGAATGGGACTTGGGGCCGTAACCGAGGAAGCCGATTCTAAAAAGGAAAAACCAAAAGAGATAGTGTTTGTCAACGATAAAGGTGTGGCCAAAAAACGTGAAGTAAAAACCGGAATAACTGACACAAGTGCTGGTTTGATAGAAATAACTTCTGGCTTAAACGCCGGTGAGGAAATTATTTCAGGGCCGTTTTTGGAAGTTTCTAAAAAACTCAAAGATGGCGATAAAGTGGCCAAAAAGAAGACCGAGATTAAAAAATAATTAAGCAAAAAATATAACTAAAGAGAGAGTGGTAAGGTTTTACCACTCTTTTTTTGTAAAATTTTTGTTCAAAATAGCCTAATTTTGCTTCGTAAACATTTCAGAACAAATGAACGTAACCATAATTGGAGGAGGAAGCTGGGCCACGGCCTTGATAAAAATTCTTTCAGAAAAGAACATAAAGATAAAATGGTGGTTGCGTGATTTAGAAGCCATAAATCACATAAAAAAACACCACCACAACCCTCAGTATTTGAGTAGCGTAGAGTTGCATCCATCTAAAATAAAACCCTACCATAACCTCAAAGAAGCCCTAAAAAATACCGATTGGGTGATTTTGGCCATTCCGGCTGCTTTTATTGAAAGTGCAATCTCCGATGTTAATCCCGAGCTTTTTATGGGTAAAAAAATAGTTTCCGGCGTAAAAGGCATGGTGCCTTCATGCAATATGTTGGTTACAGACTGGTTCTCCGAGAAGTTTAACGTTGGCAAAGATCAAATGGCAGCCATAGCCGGGCCTTGCCATGCCGAGGAAATAGCTTTGGAAAAACAATCTTACTTAACCATAGCCTCAGAAGGCATAGAAACCGCAAAAGCTTTTGCTGAGCTGCTCTCGTGTAGATTTGTTAAAACTGCCCACATAACCGACATCGATGGTGTTGAATATGCGGCCGTAATGAAAAACATAGTAGCCATGGCATGTGGTATCACCCATGGGCTGGGTGCTGGCGACAACTTCCAAGCCGTAATGGTTTCCAACGCCATGCTCGAAATCGAGCGATTTGTGAATAAAATATCTCCGAGTGAAAGAGAAATAAACTCCTCGGCCTATTTGGGGGATTTGTTGGTAACAGCCTATTCACAATTTAGCAGAAACCGGACTTTCGGTAATATGATAGGCAGGGGATATTCTGTAAAAACTGCCCAAATTGAACTTAAAATGATAGCAGAAGGCTATTATGCAACCAAAAGCATACATGAAATAAATAAAAGTTTGGGTGCTAAAATGCCGATTTTAGATTTTGTCTATGGCGTTTTATACAATAACCAAAGCTTGCTGAAGGCTTTTGAGGTCTTGAAAAATCAACTGGTTTAAAATAGATTTGAGCTTGAGTAAATCTATTCTCCTAAACCGTTAACAGAACATCTTTTTACTTTTGTTACAGAACGATTTAGGAAAATAATCACTCTACGGGAGATTCTTCATCAGGAAATCAATGAAATTTTGATGCATTATTTTCGAAATATCATTTTCCTTGTAGCCCCAAGTTGTCAAAATATCTCCTATTTTCTGCAAATCAGCTATCGTTTCCAAATCATAAGGACACTGTTCTCTGCCATAAGCACCGTCGAGGTCTGAGCCAATACCTACGTGGTTTGTGTTGCCTGCCAGTTGACAAATATGATCAATATTGTTTACCGCTATTTCCAGATTACAATTGCTGGTTTTAGGATCAGAAACTCCTCTTGTCCAGTTAGGTACCATCATCCAGGCATCTAAGGCTACACCTATAACTCCATTTCTTTCAATGATTGCTGTTATCTGTTCGTCTGAATATTGGCGGTTGTGATTTACGAACTTTCGGCAATTGTTGTGGCTGGCCCACAAAGCACCGTTGTAGTTTTCTAGAGCTTGCCAAAACGCATCGTCACAAAGGTGCGTCATGTCCAGAATCATTCCCAATCGCTCAATCTCTTTCAAAAGGTCAATGCCAGCCTGTCCCATTTTCCCCCTAGAGTCAGTTCCGTTGGCGTATCTGCCTTCTTTGTAATGGGCTGGCCCTATGGCTCTGAGTCCCTTATTGTAGGCTTTCTCCAAATAACTTAAGTCAATGATAGAATCTGCTCCTTCCAAACTCAAGACAAATCCGATGGTTTTTTTGTCATTTTCCCAAATAGAAAGATGATTTTCTAATTCTACCGAGGACTTAATCATTCGCATTTCGCCTTTGGCTTCCATGGCTTCATACCAAGCCAACTGCCCTTGGGTTTGAGCCCAAGCTTGCTCAGGTGAGTTCCAACCTGGCAAAGTGCTTTCGGGCTTTACAAACCGAGCAATCTGGGTAGCTACTACCAAGCCAATGTTCCCTTTTCGGAGCTCATTTAACGAAATGGTAGCCTTGCCCCTATCTGGTTTATCAGTCATACCAACTTCTCGAGCGTTTATATCCGTCACCTCCTGGGTGAGATCACGATTCCATTCGAGGGCATTCATGGCCAAGTCTAAATGAGCGTCTACGATAAGCATATTCTATGATTGTATTACTGTTACAAAAATATAGGACAGATTTTGGAGAATCTTAGAAACAAGATTTTTTTTGAGATTTAATAATCAATTTTCAGAAGCCTAAAAAATTCCTTCTCCTCATATTCTCTTACTTTTCCGACCGGCAAATCCCACAATTCTATATCTTCTATAGAAGTTCTAATCAGCCGCTTACACTTGTTGTTTACGGCAATTATCATTTTACGAATCTGCCTATATTTACCCTCAGTGAGTGTCATTTTAAGCCAAGCGTGCGGGTGGCGAGGGTGTAGCGTGTTTATGATATTATAGCAGTCAGCTGGTTTTTCTATGCGTTCCAC